>NZ_JAOEDV010000068.1:0-23933 GCF_029837545.1 Stenotrophomonas sp. GD04024
AGAAAAGCAACAGCGGGTCGCGCGCTGCGCTTGCTCGCAGTCGAGCAAGCTCGACTCTACGGAGCACTGCATACAAACAAAAGGACGCGGCGAAGGCCGCGTCCTTTTGTTTTCCTTCAGTTCGTCAGTAACCCATGCTCTTGCCCACCGTCACCGGGAAATGATTGGAGGCGGGACGGGTGCAGATGGCGGGACCGTCCACGGCATGGATGCCGTGGCCGAGCCCCCAAGGACGGGTTTACGGCGTGTCCCGCCATCTGCACCCGTCCCGCCCAACTCACAACAACCCAGAGCCGCTTTGGCTTTGGCTTCTGCCGTAGATTCTGCCCGCCGCAGGCGGACCACCGCGCGTCAGCGCGGCCCCTCCACATCCAGCCCGATCGGGCAGCTCACGCCCGTGCCACCAATGCCGCAGTAACCGTTCGGATTCTTCGCCAGATACTGCTGGTGATAATCCTCGGCGTAGTAGTACGTCGGTGCCGGGTACACGATCTCGGTGGTGATCGGGCCGTAACCGGCCGCATCCAGCTGCGCCTGGTAGGCCTCGCGGCTGGCCAGCGCGGCGGCGTATTGGGCCTCGTCGGTGGCGTGGATCGCCGAGCGGTACTGGGTGCCGGTGTCGTTGCCCTGGCGCATGCCCTGGGTCGGGTCGTGGCTTTCCCAGAACAGCTGCAGCAGCCGCTCCAGGCTCACCACCGCCGGGTCGAACACCACCTGCACCACTTCGGTGTGGCCGGTCAGGCCCGAACACACCTCTTCATAGGTCGGGTTCGGGGTGATGCCACCGGCATAGCCGACCGAGGTGCTGTACACGCCCGGCTCGTTCCAGAACTTGCGTTCGGCGCCCCAGAAGCAGCCCAGCGCAAAGCGGATCTGCTGCAGGCCGGCGAAACGGTCCTTCAGCGGATGACTGTTCACGAAGTGCTGGTTGCTGTGCAGCGGCAGCGGCTGCTCGCGCCCCGGCAGTGCTTCTTCCGGGCGCGGCAGGCGCTGCTTGAAGGCCCCGATGCCGAGGATGCCCTGGCCAATTCCCAACATGATGCGCTCCTACGCCGGAAGGCCGGCAATGTCGTCTGCATCTGAAATGGGGTCGTCCGGGGCGTGGCCCAAGTCCAGCGAGGCCACGATGTCCTCGGCCTGCGGCCGCGCCGCATCCGGGATGCCGACCCGCAGTACGCCGAACAATGGCAGCTCGCCCATGCCACCCAGCAGCTGCTCGCCAAACACGAAGGCGGGGATGCCGGCGTCTTCCAGTGCGTGCTTGACCAGGTGGGCGTCGAACAGGTTGTCGGCCTTGTACACGATGTGCATGCGACGGCTCCTTGGGGCAGGGGTCCAGCATACGCCCGGGCGCTGAATGCCGGTGGTGCGTTCTGCCGGCCAGCGGCCGGCACTACCCCCATCTGCGTGTCGATACGCAATCTGCCGGCCGGCAACCCCGGAAGGTGGGGGGTAGTGCCGGCCGCTGGCCGGCAACCCAGGCGCCGCCGGGCAGCCCTGCGCCGTACGCGCTAGACTGTTGGTCTTTCTGCCCTTTTTCGCCCCAGACTCATGTCCGAGCACACCCCCGCCAGCCCCGAGACCCCCGCCGACAGCCACGAAAAGCGCGATTTCATCCGCCAGATCGTGCGCGAGGACCTGGCCAGCGGAAAGCACCAGGCGATCAAGACCCGCTTCCCGCCCGAGCCGAACGGCTACCTGCACATCGGCCATGCCAAGTCGATCTGCCTGAACTTCGGCATCGCCGGTGAGTTCAGCGGTGTCTGCAACCTGCGCTTCGACGACACCAACCCGGCCAAGGAAGATCCGGAATACGTGGCCGCGATCCAGGACGACGTGCGCTGGCTGGGCTTCGAGTGGAACGAGCTGCGCCACGCCTCGGACTACTTCCAGACCTACTACCTAGCCGCCGAGAAGCTGATCGAACAGGGCAAGGCCTATGTCTGCGACCTGTCGGCCGAGGAAGTGCGCGCCTACCGTGGCACCCTGACCGAGCCGGGCCGCCCGTCGCCGTGGCGCGACCGCAGCGTCGAGGAGAACCTGGACCTGTTCCGCCGCATGCGCGCCGGTGAATTCCCGGATGGTGCGCGCACCCTGCGCGCCAAGATCGACATGGCCAGCGGCAACATCAACCTGCGCGATCCGGCGCTGTACCGCATCAAGCACGTCGAGCACCAGAACACCGGCAACGCGTGGCCGATCTACCCGATGTACGACTTCGCCCACGCGCTGGGCGATTCGATCGAGGGCATCACCCACTCGCTGTGCACGCTGGAATTCGAAGACCACCGCCCGCTGTACGACTGGTGCGTGGACAACGTGGATTTCGCCCATGACGACGCGCTGACCCAGCCGCTGGTCGACGCCGGCCTGCCGCGCGAAGCGGCCAAGCCGCGCCAGATCGAGTTCTCGCGCCTGAACATCAACTACACGGTGATGAGCAAGCGCAAGCTGATGGCGCTGGTCACCGAGCAGCTGGTGGACGGTTGGGAAGACCCGCGCATGCCGACCCTGCAGGGCCTGCGCCGCCGTGGGTACACGCCGGCAGCGATGCGCCTGTTCGCCGAGCGCGTGGGCATCAGCAAGCAGAATTCGCTGATCGACTTCAGCGTGCTGGAAGGCGCGCTGCGCGAAGACCTGGACAGCGCCGCACCGCGCCGCATGGCCGTGGTCGACCCGGTCAAGCTGGTGCTGAGCAACCTGCCCGAAGGCCACGAAGAGCAGCTGACCTTCAGCAACCATCCGAAGGACGAAAGCTTCGGCAGCCGCCAGGTGCCGTTCGCACGCGAAGTGTGGATCGATCGCGAGGACTTCGCCGAAGTGCCGCCGAAGGGCTGGAAGCGCCTGGTCCCGGGTGGCGAAGTACGCCTGCGCGGCGCCGGCATCATCCGCTGCGATGAGGTGATCAAGGATGCCGACGGCACCATCACCGAGCTGCGCGGCTGGCTGGATCCGGAATCGCGCCCGGGCATGGAAGGCGCCAACCGCAAGGTCAAGGGCACCATCCACTGGGTCAGCGCCGTGCATGGCGTGCCGGCCGAGATCCGCCTGTACGACCGTCTGTTCTCGGTGCCGAACCCGGACGACGAATCGGAAGGCAAGACCTATCGCGATTACCTCAACCCGGAATCGCGCCGCACCGTCACCGGCTATGTCGAGCCGGCCGCGGCCAGCGCTGCCCCGGAGCAGTCGTTCCAGTTCGAACGTACCGGCTACTTCGTTGCCGACCGCCGCGACCACACCGAGGCCAAGCCGGTGTTCAACCGCAGCGTGACCCTGCGCGACACCTGGTCGGCCTGAGGACCTGCGCGGGCGCCAGCACGGCGCCCGCACGCCCGCGACGATGATCACCGCCCTGTCCGCCCTGCTCTGGTTCATCTCGCAGCATCCGCTGCTGACGTTCTTTGCAGCGATGGTGCTGGCCGGGCTGGTCTCGTGGTGGCGGCGCTTTCCGGGCTACGCCATCGTGGTGTTCCCGCTGGCGATGCTCAACATCTTCCTCGGCCACTTCCTCAACGCCACCTTCCTCAATGCGGTGGGCGAGCGTGGTGAAGCGGTGATCGTCAAGGCCGAGGAAACCAACTCCACCCTCAACGAACAGTACATCTGGCGCTACGAAGCGGTGCTGCGTACCGCCGAGGGCCGTGACGTGGAGGTGGTGTTCCATACCAACACCGCCTCGTTGTGGCCACTGGAGAACGCGATCCGCATTCCGGCGCAGGACCAGCCCTTCGTGGTGAAGTACACCCCGGGCTTCCCGCGCAACTTCGTCATCCTCACCAACGAATCACCGCACGGCATTGCCCAGGCCCGGGCCAGCGCGCGCGAACGCGTGGAAGTGGCCGCACGCAAGCTGCATTTCAGCCCGGGCAACGCCGATTTCCGCGCAGACTATCGCCGCGAGCTGGAGACCTGGTTGCGCGAGCATGGCAATGATCCGCAGCAGCAGCCCGACGCGCAGCGTTATCGCGCCGAACTCGACGCACTCGACGCACTCGACGCAATCGATCGCTAGACCCCAGGCACTGCCTGGATGTTCCACCCCATCCATCCACAGGCCTGACATGACCACAACTTCCACCGCACTCCTCCCGCTGCTGCAGCAGGTGCTGCAGGAAGGCGGTATCGCCTGCCGCGTCGACGCTGGCGCGCTGCTGCTGGACAGTGGCCTGCGCCTGACCCCGCATGCCGTGGCCGCGAATGAACGCGACAACGGTGGCTGGCAGACCTCCACCGTCATCGAGACCCAGCACCCTGTGCTGTTCGCCGACGGCCTGTTCGAGTACCAGCACGCCAACGGCGCCGACGAACAGGCATCGCTGCTGTCCGGCTTCCAGACCTGGATGCGGGTGGACCTGGCGACCCTGCAGACCGCCGTCGGCGCCGCAGACGCCCAGGGCCTGCCGATGCTGGGCCTGACCTATCCGGGCGCCGAGGAAGGCGAAGAACTGCAGCGCACCGTGGTGCTGGGGCCGCTGGCGCACTACCGCGCACAGGAGGTGGATGCCTCCACCTGCGGCGAGGACGACCACGGTTCCTGCCCGTGCTGCCTGTTCACCCGCAGCATGGACGCCTTCGACGAGCTGCTGAGGGCGCGCCCGTTCCTGGCCATCCGCCTGTTCGCCTCGCGCGACGCCGAGGGCCTGTGCGAAGCCGATTGCCGGGTCAACGGCCACGATTTCGCCGCTGCCCTGCCCCTGCTGCGCGCCTATGCCGCCAGCTGGCCAAAGGCCGGGCTGGAGTTCCGCAAGCAGTACGTGGTGATCCGCACCGGCTCGCCGGGCTGACCCACCGCCACACCCGGTACAGGCCGCTGCGGCTACACTGCGCGCCGGTTTCCCAAGCAACCGCACCTTCTTCCATCCCACACGAGGCACCCCCGCGATGCTGTACGCGCAAGTCCACCTGACCCTTCCCGCCTGGATCCACGACCAGATCGACCTGGATCGTCGATATCCCGGCGATGAGGCCAAGGTCGCGCTGGCGATCGAGCTGTCGCGGTTGAACGTCGAGCACGCCAGTGGCGGCCCGTTCGGTGCGGTGGTGTTCGGCCCGGATGACAAGGTGATCGCCGCCGGCGTGAACCGGGTGATGCCGCACGCGACCTCGCTGGCGCACGCCGAGAACATGGCCTACATGCTGGCCCAGCAGCGCCTGCAGACCCCGCGCCTGAACGCGGTGCTGTCGCCGGTCACCCTGGCCACCAGCTCGCAGCCGTGCTGCCAGTGCTACGGCGCCACGGTGTGGGCCGGCATCGACCGCCTGCTGATCGGCGCCAACTCGGCCGACGTCGAGGAGCTGACCCCGTTCGATGAAGGCCCGCTGCCGGCCGACTGGGTCGGTGAGCTCAACAAGCGCGGCATCGAAGTGGTGCAGGGCCTGAACCGCGATGCTGCGCGCAGCGTGCTGCGTGCCTATGGGGAAAGCGATGGCGCCCGTTACTGAGACCGGCATCGGCCTGCTGTGCCTGTGCCGGCAGGGCTTCGAGCCCGAACTGGCCGGCGAGCTGCAGTTCCGCGCGGGCGAAGCCGGTTTCGCCGGCTATGCCCGCACCCAGCGCAATGACGGCTACGTGCTTTTCATGTGCGACGACGCCGCTGCATTGGCACCGCGCCTGCGCTGGCGCGAGCTGATCTTCGCGCGGCAGAAACTGCTGGTACTGGCCGAGCTGCCGCAGCTGGATCCGGCCGACCGCATCACGCCGATGCTGGAGGTGCTGGCCGATGCGCCGCGCTTCGGCGACCTGTGGGTTGAGCACCCCGACTCGGATGCGGGCAAGCCGCTCTCCGGCCTGGCGCGTGCCTTCGGCAACGCGCTGCGCCCGGCGCTGCGCAAGGCCGGCAAGCTGGCCGACAAGCCGAACAACCGCCTGCCACGCCTGCACGTGGTGTTCGTCGATGGTACCCATGCCTTCGTCTGCATCGCCGACCCGGCCGACAGCGCGCCGTGGGCGCTGGGCATTCCGCGCCTGAAGCTGCTGCCCGAAGCCCCCTCGCGTTCGGCACTGAAGCTGGACGAAGCGCTGTTGACCCTGCTGACGCCGGAAGAACGCGAGGCACTGGCCAAGCCTGGCATGCGCGCGGCCGACCTTGGCGCCGCACCCGGCGGCTGGACCTGGGTGCTGACCCGCCAGCACATGCACGTGCTGAGCATCGACAACGGCCCGCTGCGCCAGCATGTACTGGATACCGGACTGGTCGAGCACCTGCGCGCAGATGGCTTCCACTGGCACCCGGAGCAGCCGCTGGACTGGATGGTCTGCGACATGGTCGAGCAGCCGCGCCGCGTGGCCGAGCGCATGGCCACCTGGTTCCGCGAAGGCTGGTGCCGGCACGCGATCTTCAACCTGAAACTGCCGATGAAGAAGCGCTGGGACGAGACCCGGCTGTGCCTGGACCTGTTCCAGGACCAGGCCGGCAAGCCGCTGGTGGTGCGCGCCAAGCAGCTGTACCACGACCGCGAAGAGATCACCGTACTGGCTTCGCCGCTGCGCTGAGGCCATCGTGCCCGCCGGGCATGGCCCGGCGCTACCGAGGGATGCAACCATGCGATACCGCTCGACTCCGATACTGATCGCCCTGCTGGCGGCGGCTCCCGCCCTTGCCCAGCAGTTGCCGCATACGCCCGCGCAGAGCCAACCGCTCGGCCCGACCGGTGGCGCGATCCGCCAGCAACCGCTGGGCGCTGGCCGGGTCACCGGCAGCGTGGAAATTGCACAGCCGCCCGGCGAAGCGCAGGTGACCGTACGTTCGCTGGAGCCGAGCAGCGTGGTCGGCCAGTACCGCATCCGCTTCAGCGACCTGGACGTGAACGGCGATGGCTTCATCAGCCGCGAGGAAGCACAGGCCAACCCGGCATTGGCCGACGAGTTCAACGCGCTGGACCGCAGGCACCGCGGCAAGCTCGACCGCGCCGACCTGGCCGGTTGGCTGGTGGATTGATCCGCCGTCGCGATCTTCATCCACGCATGGCGTGGCTCTACTGACGCCGCGCACACGACCCGCTCCCGGTGGGTGCCAACCTTGGTTGGCACACTGTCGGAGGCGTGCCAACCAGGGTTGGCACCTACCAGGACGGCCTGTACTCCGGTCAGACGCCGGCGGCGCGCTTCCAGAATGCCTGCACCAGCGGCGGCCATTTGCCGACGCAGCCCAGCGCGCGGCCACGGGCCAGGGTCAGGTGCATCTCATCATTGGAGAACAGGCGATTGATCGCGTCGAAGCTGTAGGCGGCGATGTGATTGTCGCTGCGGCGCTCACGGGCCCAGCGCTGCAGCCGCTGCGGTGAAAGGCGTGGCTGGCCGCGGCGTTCCGTCGAGGGCGCCAGCCACTGCTGCAGGGCGGCGACATCGCGCAGGCCCAGGTTCACGCCCTGCCCGGCCAGCGGATGCACGACATGCGCGGCATCGCCCAGCGCCAGTACGCGACCAGCGACATAGTGGCGAGCGAGCTGACGGCGCAGCGGGAACGCCGCACGTGCCGAGGCCAGCCGCAGTTCGCCCAGGCGGGCGGCAAAGGCGCGGGTCAGTTCCCGATTGAACGCGGCTTCGTCCAGAGCCAGCACGCGAGCGGCTTCATCCTCCGGAAGGGTCCAGACGATCGAACTGCGGCGCTCGGCCACCGGCAGCAGCGCCAGCGGCCCGGTCGGCAGGAAGCGCTGCCAGGCCGTGGCCTGGTTCGGCAGTTCACTGTCCACGTAGGCCACCACGCCACGCTGGTGGTAGTCATGCCGCTCGACCTCGATCCCGGCCAGCCGGCGCAGGGTCGATTCGGCGCCGTCAGCGGCCACCGCCAGCGCCGCTTCCAGGCGACGGCCGTCGTCGAGGCGCAGGCGCACGCCGGCCTCGTCCTGCTCCAGCGTCTCCACCCGCGCCGGGCAATGCAGCTGCACGCCCGCGGCCGGCAGCGCCGCCCACAGGCGATCCTGCAGCAGGCCGTTCTCGACGATGTAACCCAACTCGCGCCGACCGAAGCGGTCCGCGTCGAACAACAGATCCTCACCACCTGCCGCATCCCACACCTGCATGCGCCGATAGGGCCACGCGCGGGCCTGCGCGATGGCGGGCCACACGCCCAGCCGGTTCAACAGCTGCACATTGTCAGCGGCGAAGGCAAACACCCGCAGGTCCGGCTGCGCGACCTGCCAGGGCGCCGGTTCACGCCCTTCCACCAGTGCGACCGAGAGCCCGGCATCGGCCAGTGCCAGCGCGCAGGCCGCACCCACCACGCCACCACCGACGATGGCCACGTCCAGACGCGCGTGCCGGCTCATGCGGCTTCTCCGCGGCACAGCCGCGGCACTTCGCCGCGGAAACCCATCGCGCCACCGACCAGCATCGACTGCACCGAGGCACGTTGCGCGGCCACCAGGCCAAGGCTGCGCAGCGGTCGCATCAGCGGTGCCGGATTGCTGGTCAGCCGCGCCAGGCCACCGGAGAACGCCACCGTCTGCCGGCGGTCCTCCTCACGGCGCGCGACATAGGCCTGCAGCAATGCGTCACTGCCGGCGTCCTCATGCGCATCCTCCAGCAGCTCGGCCAGGGTCAGCGCATCGCGCAGGCCCAGGTTGAAGCCCTGTGCGCCCAACGGGTGGATGGTCTGTGCGGCATTGCCGAGCAGCACCGCGCGCTCACCGGCCAGCGCACGCGCCAGCACCTGGATCAATGGATAGGCACTGCGCGGGCCGGAGTCGAGCAGGCGGCCGGCGCGCCAGCCGATCGCGTGCTGCAGTCGCTGCAGCCAGGCGGCATCATCCAGCGCCATCACCGCGTCGGCCTGGTCGCGCGCAACACCATGCACGGTGCCGAAGTGGCGGTCGCCGCGCGGCAGCAGCGCGGTCGGGCCGGTATCGGTGAAGCGCTCCCACGCCGTGCCATCCGGCGCGCGCTGGCTGCGCACGCGGGCGACAAACAGCGTCTGCTGGAAATCATGGCGGTCGACCTCGATCCCCAGCGCACCGCGCACGGCACTGGCGGTGCCATCGGCACCGACCACCAGCCGGGCCAGCAGCACGTGTTCGCCGTTCTCATCGGCCACCCGCACCTGGCGATAGCCGTCGACCACCTCGCCCAGCCCCAGGAAACGCATCGGCCGGTAACGGCGCAGCCGCGGCAGCTCCTGCAGCCGAGCCTCCAGCGCCTGGCCGAAATCGCGCGCGACCACCACCTGGCCGAACCAGGGCCGGTCATAGTCACTGGCCTCAAGCTGCACGCGGCCGAAATCACCGGCACGGCTGACATGGATGCGGCGGATCGGCCCCGGCGCCATCGCCAGCTTCTGCATCACGCCCAGCGCGGTCAGCGCGTTGACGGTGGCCGCGGCGAAACTGAGGTTGCGCTGGTCGAACACCGCCGGCAGTTCACCGGCGGGACTGGCCTCGAGCAGGCCTACGTCGCGGCCCAGGCGCTCCAGGGCAATGGCCAGGCTGGCGCCGACCAGGCCGCCTCCGACGATCAGCACGTCATGTCGTTCACTCATGCGTTCATGATACGCGCTCGTCCCGACTGTACGCCGAACGGGACGACGCCTGCGCCATCCCGTGCGGCGGGCTAGAATGAAACCTGAATCCGCCCCGGGCCCCCACCATGTCCGACACTGCCAACCGCGCCTTCGTCCTGTCCGTCCTTGTACTGCTGCTGGCGGCGACCCGGGTCAATCACTTCGCGGCCATTCCCGATGCCTCCTGGGCCGTGTTCTTCATCGGCGGCTTCTATCTGGCGCGCTGGACGCGCTGGGCGTTCCCGCTGCTGATGGTGTTCGCGGTGCTGGTCGACTGGATCGTGATCCGCAGCAGCGGCCTGGACTTCTGGCAGCACTACTGCGTGTCGCCAGGCTACTGGCTGCTGCTGCCGGCGTACTTCTCGCTGTGGGCCGGCGGCCTGCTGCTGGGCCGCAACTACCGCAGCGCGCGCTGGACGGTGCTGGCCAAGGGCGCAATGCTGCTGGTCGCCTCGGTGGCGGTCTGCCACCTGCTGGCGCAGGGCGGCTTCTACTGGACCAGCCGCAACGTGGCCGAACCGACCCTGGCCGGCTGGGCCCAGAACTACGCGCAATGGTTCGGGCCGTACCTGCGCACCACCGCGATCTATGTGGCGCTGGCCGCCGCCCTGCAGCTGGCCGTGGAGCAGGTCCTCAAGCTCCAGCAGGCCCGCCGCGACATCCGCCACTGAGCCACGCCATGGGCCATCGCCTCTCGCGCATCTACACCCGCACCGGCGACGACGGCAGCACCGGCCTTGGCGACGGCCAGCGCGTGGCCAAGGATGATGCCCGCGTTGCCTCCTTCGGCACGGTCGACGAGGCCAATGCAGCGCTCGGCCTGCTGCTGGCGGCACCGCTGCCCGAGGACGTGCGGGCGCTGGTCGTGCACCTGCAGCATCAGCTGTTCGACCTGGGCGCCGAGCTGTGCATCCCCGGCCACGCCGCGATCCACGCCGCCGACGTCTCGGCGCTGGAGCAGCAGCTGGACCACTACAACGCCAACCTGCCGATGCTCAAGGAATTCATCCTGCCGGCCGGGGGCGAAGCCGCTGCACGCTGCCACCTGGCACGCACCATCGTCCGCCGCGCCGAGCGCGAGACCGTTGCCCTGGCCCGCCGCGAGGCGGTGCGCAGCGAGGCCCTGCAATACCTCAACCGGCTGTCGGACCTGCTGTTCGTGCTGGCCCGGGTGCTGGCCCGTGCCGATGGCCATGGCGAGGCGCTGTGGCAGCCACAGCAGCGCCAGCGCTGAGTCGGCACGATGCTGGTCTATACCCATCCGTCCTGCCTGCTGCATGACCCCGGCCCCGGGCACCCGGAGTGCCCGCAGCGCCTGCAGCATGTGCTCGACGCCCTGCATGCGGCCTTTCCCGGCCAGCTGCAGTGGCGCCAAGCCCCTCCGGCCAAGTTCGGCGAACTGACCCGGGTGCATGACAGTTCCCTGCTTGACGTCGTGCTGCAGCCACAGACTGCCCCGCTGCGCCAGCTGGACATGGACACCTGGACCTCGCCGGGATCGGCCAGCGCCGCTGTTCACGCGGCCGGCGCCGGCGTGGCCGCAGTCGATGCGGTGATGCTCGGCGAGGATCCGCTGGCCTTCTGCGCGGTGCGGCCCCCGGGCCACCATGCCACCAGCAGCACCGCGATGGGCTTCTGCCTGCTCAACAACATCGCCATCGCCGCTGCCTATGCCCGCGACCGCCACGGCCTGGAACGGATTGCCGTGGTCGACTTCGACGTGCACCACGGCAACGGCACCCAGGACATCTTCCAGCACGATGCCCGGGTCTCGTACTACAGCACCCACCAGGCCGGGCTGTTCCCCAATTCGGGCCTGCGCCGCGACCGTGGCGCCGGCAACCTGATGAACATCCTGCTGCCGCCCGGAAGTGGCGGATTCCGCTTCCGCAATGTCTGGGCCGACGAGATGCTGCCGGCCATCGATGACTTCCGCCCGCAGCTGCTGCTGATCTCGGCCGGCTTCGATGCGCACCTGCGGGACCCGCAGGCCGATCTGATGCTGGAAACCGACGATTTCGCCTGGATCACCGGCGAGCTGCATGCGCTGGCACGTCGCCACGCGGCCGGCCGGGTGGTCTCGATGCTGGAGGGGGGCTACGACCTGCAGGCACTGGCCGAATGCGGCGTGGCGCATGTCCGGACCCTGATTTCAGGCGCCGGTGGTACCGTTGCCGGATGAACCCGAACCGGCAGTCTCCACCGCCCTTCATTGCCCCTATGCAAGGGATGGGGCAAGCTACCGTCCGTTTTCGCCCGAATCCGAACCGCGTGCGCCGAGCCCTCCGACTGCTTCCCCTGCCTCTGAGCATCGCCATCAGCCTGCCGGCGATGGCCGACGACAAGCCGCTCAACTGGGGCCTGTGCCCGGCCACCGACGTGATTCCCGCGTTCACTGACGCCCCCACCCCTGTGCCCGGCCAGGACAAGGCCGCTGCCGCGGCCGCCCGTGAGCAGCAGTCGACCGACATCGAGGGCGACCAGCTGCTGGGCACCACCACCGTGCCGCAGTACGAGGGCAACGTGGCCCTGCGCCGTGGCGATCAGTTCGTCGGCACCGACAAGCTCAGCTTCGATACCGAGACCGGCAACTACATCGCCGACGGCAATGTCCGCTACCAGGACGGGTCGATCCGGATGGTCGCCAAGCGTGCCGAGGGCAACCAGGAAAGCGACACCCACAAGATCTCCGACATCAAGTACCAGCTGGTGTCGCGCCGCGGCAACGGTGATGCCGAGTCGGTCGACCTGCAGGGTGCGGTCGGCCAGATGCACCGCTCCACCTACACCACCTGCGACCCCTCGCAGCCGGTATGGAAGCTGTCCGCGCCGCAGATCGAGGTGGACAACGACGAAGGCTTCGGCACCGCCCGCAACGCCGTGCTGCGTATCGGCAACGTGCCGGTCCTGTGGGCGCCGTACTTCAAGTTCCCGATCGATGACCGCCGCAAGACCGGCCTGCTGTTCCCGCAGGTGGGCATGTCCGGCCGCAACGGTTTCGACTACGCGCAGCCGATCTATTTCAATCTGGCGCCGAACTACGACGACACCTTGACCCCACGCTACATGAGCCGGCGCGGGCTGCTGCTCGACAACGAGTTCCGCTACCTCTACAACGGCGGTCGTGGCGACGTGCTGACTTCGTTCATGCCCAACGACAAGCTGCGCGACCGCGACCGCGGCCGGGTGATGTTCACCGGCTACCACAACGTGAACAGCAACTGGCAGGCGCGTGCCAACCTGGCCTGGGTCAGTGACGAGCGCTATGTGGAGGACTTCGCCAACCGCCTGGTGGGCGTCACGGCCTCCAACCTGCAGAGCACGATCGGGCTGTATGGCACCGGCCAGGACTGGACGGCCGGGATCATGGCCGACCGCTGGCAGCTGACCGATTACACCCTCAACGAAAGCGCCCTGCCCTACAACCGCCAGCCCCGCCTGTTCTTCAACTGGGACAAGCCGGTGCTGCCGTGGCTGGAAACCGGCATCTACACCGAAGCCGTGCGTTTCACCCACGACGACATCAACTACAAGTACGGCACCGATGTCGATCCGGACCTGCAGTACACGCGTACTGGCCAGCAGCTGAGGTCAGGCATCGGCGTCAGTGGTGGCTCGCGCCTGGACGTGAAACCGTACGTGTCGTTCCCGATCAGCGGCGCGGCCTGGTACGTCACCCCCACCCTGGCCTATCGCTACACCGCTTACCAGCTGGACCGCAGCCTGGTGGACGGCGTCAATGGCATCCGTGGGCAGATCCTGCGTTCACAGGGCATCGATCCGAACACCGCCACGCCGGAACAGCTGCGTGGCAACACCTCGCCCAGCCGCAGCCTGCCGATCGCCAGCCTCGATGCCGGCCTGTTCTTCGATCGCGAGACCAGAATCGGTGGCAAGTCGTTCCTGCAGACCCTGGAACCGCGCCTGTTCTACCTGCGCACGCCGTACCGCAACCAGGACGAGCTGCCGATCTTCGATACCCGTGACTTCACCTTCAGCTGGGGCCAGCTGTTCCGCGATTCGCGCTATACCGGCGCCGATCGCCAGAACGATGCCAACCAGCTGACCCTGGCGCTGGGCACCCGCTTCATCGACCAGACCACCGGCAAGGAACGGTTCTCGGCCGCCATCGGCCAGATCCAGTACTTCGACGAGTCGCGGGTGACACTCCCGGGCGGTGCGCCGGTGGAAAAGGGCAAGTCGGCCTGGATCGCCGACGGCAACTACATGATCAACGACCGCTGGACGCTGGGCGCCACCTACCAGTGGGACCCGAAGTACAAGCGCGAGGACCTGGCCAGCGTCCGTGCCCGCTACCTGATGCCCAACGATGGCGTGGTCAACCTCAGTTACCGCTACCGCATCAATGCCGGTGCCCCGGCCAGCGCCAACAAGCATGACCGGACCCTGCTGGAGCAGGCTGACCTGTCGTTCCTGTACCCGCTGAATGCGCGCTGGAGCGTGGTCGGCCGCTACTACTACTCCCTGCAGGACAAGGAACCGCTGGAAATCATCGCCGGCGTGCAGTGGGACAGCTGCTGCCTGGCCGTGCGCGCCGTGGCCCGCCGCTACGTGCGCAACCGCGAAGGTGACATGAACAACGCCATCCAGCTGGAGTTCGTGCTCAAGGGTCTGAGCTCCATCGGCCAGGACACGGACCGTACCCTGCGCCGTGCTATCCTCGGCTACAACCGCGACGACCTCTATCTCGTGCCGCCCAGCAACACCGGGGCGACCCGCGACGACTACGATCCGAATCAGATCCCATGACCAAGCGCTTCCCCGTTCTTCTCGCCTCGCTGCTGGCGGTGTCCAGCGTGTCCGCCCCCCTGCAGGTGCTTGCCCAGGAGGCGCAGCCGCTTGACCGCATCGCCGCCGTCGTCGATGAGGATGTGATCCTGCAGAGCGAGCTCCAGCGTGCGATCGCCAACATCAAGGCGCAGTACGCTGGCCGCGAAAACCAGCTGCCGCCGGAAGACGTGCTCAGCCGCCAGGTGCTCGAGCGCCTGGTGCTGGTCAAGCTGCAGGTCGCCCGCGCCCAGAGCAGCGGCATCCGGGTCGGCGACCAGGAGCTGAACCAGGCGATGAATGCCATCGCCCAGCAGAACGGCTCGACGCTGGACGCCCTGCGCCAGCGCCTGGCCCATGACGGTATCGACTTCAACGACTTCCGGGCCTCGGTGCGCGACGAGATCACCGTGCAGCGCCTGCGCCAGAGCTTCGCGCAGAGCCGCATCAGCGTCAGCGAGGGTGAAGTCGATGCCGCGCTGAAACAGCAGGCCACGGTGGGCAACCAGTACCACCTGGCGCACATCCTGATTGCCCTGCCCGACGGCGCCAATGCCGACCAGATCGCTACCGGCCAGAAGAAGGCCGACGGCGTGAAGACCCTGCTGGACAAGGGCGAGCTGGACTTCAACGCCGCCGCCGTCCGCTATTCGGACAGCCCCAACGCGCTGGAAGGCGGCGATCTGGGCTGGCGCAGCCTGGATGAAATCCCGCAGGCGTTCGCGCAGATGATGGAAAAGATGAAGCCCGGTGAAGTGGTGGGCCCGATCCGTGGCCCGAGCGGCTTCCAGCTGTTGAAGCTGGTGGACGTGCGTGATGCCAGTGCCACGGCCGGCGCGAGCACGGTCACCGAGTACCACGGCCGCCACATCCTGGTGCGCGTGGACGATCACCAGACCGACGCCGCCGCCAAGGCCAGGATCGATACCCTGCGCGCCCGCATTGCCGGTGGCGCGGACTTCGAGGCCGTGGCCAAGGAGTCCTCCGAGGACAACAACAGCAAGGGCCAGGGCGGCGATCTGGGCTGGTTCCCGGCCGACGCGTTCGGTCCGGCGTTCGGCCAGCAGGTCTCCGGTCTCCAGGATGGTGGCGTCAGCCAGCCGTTCCGTACCGATGCCGGTTGGCACATCGTGCAGCGCGTGGCCACCCGCCAGACCGACGTGACCAACGACAACCAGCGTGCCCAGGTCCGCGAGACCATCGGCCGCCGCAAGCTGGAAGACGAGTACAACCGCTTCCTGCAGGAACTGCGTGGCGAAGCCTACGTCAGCTTCCGCAGCGGCGACCGCGCGGAAAACACCGCCACGCCGCCGCAGTCCTGACCGATGCGCCCCGAGCTCGCTCTGGTACCGGGCGAGCCCGCCGGGATCGGCCCGGAACTGTGTGTCCGACTGGCCCAGCAGCCGCGTGAAGACAGCCGGCTGCTGGCCTTCGGCGATCCGGACACTCTGCGCGCGGCTGCAGCCGCGCTGAACCTGCCCCTGCAGCTGCTGCCCGAGGATGCCGAAGCCCGCGTCCCCGGCGACCTGCGCCTGCGCGTGGTCGCCAATGCCGTCCCCAGCCGGTTTGGCCACGCCGACCCGGCCAACGGCAGCGCGGTCATCGACGCGCTTCTCGGCGCGGGCCGAGCCTGCCTCAGCGGCGAACTGCAAGGCGTGGTCACCGGCCCGGTGCACAAGGCGGTCATCAACGAAGGCGGCATCGCCTACAGCGGCACCACCGAACTGCTGGCCGACCAGGCCGGGGTGAAGGTGGTGATGATGCTGGCCAACCCCATCGTGCGCGTGGCCCTGGCCACCACCCACCTGCCGCTGCGCGAGGTGGCCGATGCGATCACCGCACCCGGCCTGGAACACACCCTGCGTACCGTGCATGCCGCGCTACGCCGCGAGTTCGGCCTGCCTGCGCCGCGCATCGCCGTGCTCGGCCTGAACCCGCACGCCGGTGAAGACGGCCACCTGGGCCGCGAGGAACTGGACCTGATCATCCCGCTGCTGCAGCGCCTGCGCGCCGAAGGCATGGACCTGGTCGGGCCGCTGCCGGCCGACACCGCCTTCCTGCCGGCCAAGCTGGCCGGCTTCGACACCGTGCTGGCCATGTATCACGACCAGGGCCTGCCAGTGCTGAAGTACTCGGGCTTCGAACAGGCAGTGAACCTGACCCTGGGCCTGCCCTATCCGCGCGTGGCGGTCGACCATGGCACCGCGCTGGATCTGGCCGGCCGCGGCATCGCCGATCCCTCCAGCCTGCAGGCGGCAACGACGCTGTGTGCGCAGCTGGCGCGGCAACGTACACTGAGCGCATGAATTCCCCGCATTCCCCCTCCGGCCCGGTGTTCACCGCCCCGGCCAAGAAGCAGCTTGGCCAGCATTTCCTGGCCGATCGCCACTACATCGACAAGATCGTGATGGCGGTCAATCCGAAAGACGGCGACCGCCTGATCGAAATTGGTCCCGGCCAGGGCGCGATCACGCTGCCGCTGCTGCGCGTGCATCCGAAGCTGACGGTGATCGAGTTCGACCGCGACCTGATCGCGCCGCTGACCGCCGCCGCCGAGCCGCTGGGCGAGCTGACCATCGTCCATCGCGACGTGCTGCGCGTGGACTTCACCGAGCTGGCCGCCGGCCAGCCGATCCGCCTGGTCGGCAACCTGCCCTACAACATCTCCTCGCCGATCCTGTTCCATGCGCTGGAACATGCCGCAGTGGTCCGCGACATGCACTTCATGCTGCAGAAGGAAGTGGTCGATCGCATGGCCGCCGGCCCCGGCAGCAAGGTGTATGGCCGCCTCAGCGTGATGCTGCAGGCGTACTGCCAGGTGACCTCGCTGTTCGTGGTGCCACCGGGCGCCTTCCGGCCGCCGCCGAAGGTCGATTCGGCCGTGGTACGGCTGGTGCCGCGCGATCCGGCCAGCATCGGCATCAACGATCACAGGCGCTTTGCCGAGGTGGTCAAGGCCGCCTTCGGGCAGCGCCGCAAGACCCTGCGCAATGCGCTGAACAACGTGGTGTCCGCCGAGCAGTTCATCGCCGCCGGCGTGCGTCCCGATGCCCGCGCCGAACAGCTGGACGTGGCCGAATTCGTCGCTCTGGCCAATGCCTCCTGATTACACTGCCGGTATGGAAGACGCTGACGTTTATGCCATCTCCGTCGAAGTCGCGCCGCGCTTCCTCGACGATCAATCCGCACCGGAAGACGGTCGCTTTGCGTTCGCCTATACGATCCGCATCCACAACCAGGGACGGGTGGCCGCACGCCTGGTCGCACGCCATTGGCGCATCACCGATGCCAATGGCCGCGTCGAGCATGTCGATGGCGACGGGGTGATCGGCGAGCAGCCGCGGCTGCGCCCCGGTGAAGACTTCCGTTACACCTCCGGTGTCATGCTGGGGACCGATCACGGCACCATGCAGGGACACTACGACATGGTCGCCGACGATGGCACCGAATTCGCCGCGCCGGTCGCACCGTTCGTGCTGGCCGTCCCGCGTACCCTGCACTGACAAGGAGGCCGAACGATGAGTGTGTGGGCGATCGGCGACCTGCAGGGCTGCTATGACGTCACCCAGCGACTGCTGGAGAAGATCCGCTTCGACCCGGCGCAGGACACCCTGTGGTTCTGCGGCGATCTGGTCAACCGCGGCGGCCAGTCACTGGAAACGCTGCGGCTGGTGCACTCGCTGCGCGAGCACAGCGTGGTGGTGCTGGGCAACCATGATCTTTCGCTGCTGGCCGTCGGTGCGCGCACCGAAGAGGAGCAGCGCAAGGTCAACCCGGACCTGCTGCGCATCGTGCAGGCCGAGGACCGCGACGAACTGCTGGACTGGCTGCGCCTGCAGAAGCTGGTGCACGTGGACCGCGAGCTGGGCTGGATGATGGTGCATGCCGGCCTGGCGCCGAAGTGGACCACGCAGATGGCCGAGAAACATGCGGCCGAAGTCGAGGCGCAGTTGCACGGCGCCGGCTACCGCAAGCTGTTCCGCAACATGTACGGCGACAAGCCCAGCTGGGCGCCCAACCTGTCCGGCTATGACCGTTCGCGCGCGATCATCAATGTGCTGACGCGCATGCGCTACTGCACCCCGCGTGGGCGCATCGGCATCGAGGACAAGGGCACGCCGGGCACGCAGGAACAGGGGTTGTACCCCTGGTTCGAAGTGCCGGGCCGGGTCGAGCGCGACCTGAAGGTCGTCTGCGGCCACTGGTCCGCGCTCGGCCTGACCATCACCCAGGGCGTGCACGCCATCGACACCGGTGCGGTGTGGGGCGGGAAGTTGACCGCGCTGCAGCTCGATACCGATGAGCTGCGCGTGGTGCAGGTGCCGGGCCGTGATGTGCCGGCCCCCGTTGCCAACGCCCGTCCGCCGGCGCGACCGGCAAACGAGCGTCCTGCCGCTTCGGCACAGGGCAAGGAACAGGGCGGTGGCACACCTGCTGGTAACCCGGGCACCCGCGGCCCGCGCCGTCGTCGCCGTCGTGGCGGTGGTGGCGGTGGTGGCGGTGGCTCTGCAGGCCCGGGCAACAACGGCGCCCCGCCGCAGGCGTGATGCGACCGGGCCCGGCACCATGGACGGTGCTGCTGCTGACGCTGGCGCTGGCCAGCGGCTGCCAGCCCGGTTCGCCTCCAACTCCCACGGCCGCGCAGGACGCCGCAGCCACGCCGGCACCACCGCAGGCGCCCTCGCCGCCGCTGGTGGCCGCCGCACGCGCACAGATCGGCGTCACCGTCCGCTACGACCCGGCTTATCAGGTACTCGCCTATCCCGGTGGTGACGTCGCGCGCGATCGCGGCGTGTGCACCGACGTGGTGGTGCGCGCCCTGCGCAGCCAGGGCCTGGATCTGCAGGCACGCGTGCATGAGGACATGCGCGGGAATTTCAGTGCCTATCCGGCGATCTGGGGCCTGTCACGGCCGGACCGCAACATCGATCATCGTCGCGTCCCCAACCTGATGCGCTGGTTCGAGCGCCAGGGCTGGCAGCAACCGGTCACCGCCCTCGCCACCGACTACGCGGCCGGCGACATCGTCGCCTGGAAGCTCAACGGCAACGGACTGCTGCACGTCGGCATCGTCTCCGACCGGCGGCTGGCCGATGGCACGCCGCTGGTGCTGCACAACATGGCGCGCGGCACGCGCGAAGAGAACCTGCTGTTCCAGCACGCGATCATCGGGCATTACCGGATGCCGGCTCCGTAGAGTCGAGCTTGCTCGACTATGCCCTGTGTATCCACCAAGAGCAGTCGAGCAAGCTCGACTCTACAGATGCGTTGCGATCAGCGGCGCACGTAATGCACGAAGCGGAACGCGTAGGCGTGGCGTTCGTCGGCAGGGTGCGGTTCGCTGCTCACGTGCTGCCAGTCGTGCGCATCCACCTCGGGGAAATGGGTGTCGGCCGGCACTTCGGCATCGACCCAGGTCAGGTACAGGTCACTGGCCTGGTCGAGCAGCTGACGGAAGATCTCGCCACCGCCGATGATGCACAGCTCGTTCGCGCCCTCGCCTTCGGCAATCGCCTTGGCTGCGTCCAGCGACGCCACCGCGCGCATGCCTTCAAACGGCACCTGGCCGCTGCGGGTCAGCACCAGGTTGGTCCGCCCCGGCAGCACGCGGCCGATCGATTCGGCGGTCTTGCGCCCCATCAGGATCGGCTTGCCGAGAGTCAGCGCCTTGAAGTGCTTGAAGTCGTCCGGCAGGTGCCAGGGCATGGCATTGCCCTGGCCGATGCCACGGTTGCGATCCAGCGCGACGATCATCGACAGCTTCATCGCGCTCACACGGCCACCGGTGCCTTGATCGCCGGATGCGGGTCGTAGCCGTCGATGCGGATGTCGTCGAACTGGAAACCGAACAGGTCGGTCACGTCCGGGTTCAACCACAGCGTCGGCAGCGCGCGCGGTTCACGCGACAGCTGCTCGCGGGCCTGCTCGAAATGGTTCGAGTACAGGTGCGCGTCACCCAGCGTATGCACGAAATCGCCCACGCCCAGGCCGGTGGCCTGCGCCACCATGTGGGTCAGCAGCGCGTAGCTGGCGATGTTGAACGGCACGCCGAGGAAGATGTCGCCGCTGCGCTGGTACAGCTGGCAGCTGAGCTTGCCGTCCACCACGTAGAACTGGAACAGGTTGTGGCACGGCATCAGCGCCATCTGCGAAAGCTCGCCCACGTTCCAGGCGCTGACCACCAGCCGGCGCGAATCGGGGTTGCGCTTGATCTCGTCCACCAGCCACTGCATCTGGTCGATCGCACCGCCATCGGCGGTCGCCCAGCTGCGCCACTGCTTGCCGTAGACCGGGCCGAGATCGCCTTTCTCGTCGGCCCACTCGTCCCAGATGCGCACCTGGTTGTCCTTCAGGTAGCCGATGTTGGTATCGCCCTTCAGGAACCACAGCAGCTCGTGGATGATCGAGCGCAGGTGCAGCTTCTTGGTGGTGACCAGCGGGAAGCCGTCGTTGAGGTTGAAGCGCATCTGCCAGCCGAACACGCTGCGGGTGCCGGTGCCGGTGCGGTCGCTCTTTTCGGCGCCGTGTTCCAGCACATGAGAAAGCAGGTCCAGGTAGGCCTTCATGCCTTGCCCTCGGCGGCCACCATCGGCTGCGGCTGCAGCACCGGCGCGCGGCGCGACATCGCCAGCAGCACCAGGCCGAATGCGATCAGCGGCAGGCTGAGGATCTGGCCACGGGTCAGCCAGTCGAAGGCCACGTAGACGCCGTTGTCAGGCATGCGCACGAACTCGACGGCGAAGCGGAACAGGCCGTACATCAGCGCGAACAGGCCACCGACCAGATAGCGGTGGCGCGGTTTGGCCGACACGATCCACAGCACCACGAACATCACCAGCCCTTCCAGGAAGGCTTCATACAGCTGCGAAGGATGACGTGCGAACTGGTTCAGCGCGCCGCTGGCGAACTGCGCCTGCAGGGTCGCGTGGTCCAGCTGGTTCAGCGGCGCCGGCAGGCCGGACGGGAACACCACGCCCCAGCTGCCGTCGGTGTACTTGCCCCACAGCTCGGCACCGATGAAGTTGCCGATACGGCCAAAGCCCAGGCCCAGCGGCACCAGCGGCGCCATGAAATCCATGGTGTCGAAGAAGTGCAGCGCGTGCTTGCGCGACCACCACCAGCAGGCGCCGAGCACGCCCAGCAGGCCGCCGTGGAAGCTCATGCCGCCATCCCAGACCTTGAACAGCAGCAGCGGGTTGTGCAGGAAATCGCCCAGCGCGTAGAACAGCATGTAGCCGATGCGCCCGCCCAGCACCACGCCGAGCATGGCGTAGAACAGCAGGTCGGAGAAGCCGTTTGCATCAACGCCCGGCAGGCGCCCGTCGGCAATGCGCTTGCGGCCCAGCAGCCAGGCCGCAGTGAAGCCGAGCAGGTACATGATGCCGTACCAGTGCACCTTGATCGGCCCCAGCGAGAGGGCGATGGGGTCGATGTCGTGGAAATAGATCATGGAAGGTGCCTTGCGGTTGAACGCCTATTCTCGGGCCAGTGCCGCCCCGGCTCAACCAAGGAGCTGCGGGGTGTTGGGCAGGCCGTCATCGTCTGACCGCGTCGCGGCCGGAAAGTGCCCTTCCACCAGGGTCGAAACCTCTTCGATGGCGCCGCGCAGCGCCTCGACCGGGTTCGGGCCGCGCAGGCCCTCGCGCAGATGGGTACAGACCCGCTGCCACTGCGCCGGACTGATCCTGCCGTGCAGTCCACGGTCAGCGACGATCTCGATCGCGTGGTCGGCCAGCAGCAGGTAGATCAGCACGCCGTTGTTGTGGGCGGTATCCCAGGTGCGCAGGCGGGCGAAGGCATGTTCGGCGGCCTGGCGCGGGGTGACCTTGCGCCACAGCGCGTCCAGCGGCAGGTCGGCCTCCACCGCGAACATCACCTGCCCGCCGTGGCGCTGCTCACCGGCGGCGATGGCCTCGGTGATCGCCTGCAGCGTGGCCGGCGGGAACGCGCGCCGTACCGACGGCGAGAACAGATGGCGGCACAGACGTTGGATCATCACCAGCCTCCCGATGCGCCGCCGCCGCCGGAACGGCCACCGCCGCCGCCCCAACCGCCGCCGCCGAAGCCACCGCCTCCACCGAAGCCGCCTCCGCCGCCCCAGCTGCCACCGCCCCAGCCGCCGCCGCCGGCAAAGCGGCCCGGGTGCCCGGAGAGCATGGCGACAATCAGGCCAACGATGCCGGCCAGGCCGCTGGCCAACAGCGTGGAGGTGAACAGGAACGCCGCCAATGCCGCTCCCCCGCCACCGAGCAGCCCACGCAGCGGGCGCGGCACGCGCGAGAACACCCCGCGCAGGATGCTGCCGGCAAACACGCCGATGAACAGGGCCAGGAACCAGGTATCGCCACCACCGTCGGGCTCACCGCCACGCTGGCCACTGACGGGTGCCGGCAGGTCTTCGCCATCGATCAGCTTGACCAGCACGCCGGTGGCGTCAGTGATGCCACCGGCATAGTCACCGCTGCGGAAACGCGGCACCAGGTACTCCTGGATGACGCGGTTGGCGATGGCATCGGGAATCGCGCCCTCCAGGCCGTAGCCCGGCTCGATGCGCACACGCCGGTCATCCTTGGCCACCACCAGCAGCACGCCGTCATCCACGCCCTTGCGGCCGATCTGCCACTGGTCGAAGACCCGCGTGGTGTACTGCGCGATGTCTTCCGGCTGGGTGGTGGGCACCACCAGCACCTGCAGCTGGCTGCCCTTGCGCTGCTGCAGGTCAGTCGCCTGCTGCACCAGCGCCTGCTGCTGCGCGGCGTCGAGCGTGCCGGTGGTATCGACCACCGGCGAATCCAGCGCCGGAATCGGCGCCAACTGCTGCGCCTGCGACGCCAACGGCAGCCACAGCAGCAGGGCCAGCAGCGCAGTGGCCAGGCGCATCGGTCAGTGGCCCGGCTGCGGTGCCGGCTGCTGCTGCGGCGCATTGCCGAAATCGACCGCCGGCGCGCTGGAGATCTGCGCTTCGTTGTCCACAGTGAAGTTCGGCTTGGTCTTGTAGCCGAAGATCTTGGCGGTGATCACCTGCGGGAACGAGCGGATGTAGGTGTTGTAGTCCTGCACCTGCTGGATGTAGCGGCCGCGGGCGACGGTGACCCGGTTCTCCGTGCCTTCCAGCTGCGCCTGCAGGTCGCGGAAGTTCTGGTCGGACTTCAGCTGCGGATAGTTTTCGGTGACCACCAGCAGCCGCGACAGCGCGCTGCCCAGTTCGCCCTGGGCCTGCTGGAACTGCTTGAGCGAGGCTTCGTCGTCGGCGTTGACGTTGATCTGGCCGACCCGCGACCGGGCGTTGGTGACTTCGGTCAGCACGCGCTCTTCCTGGCTGGCGAAGCCCTTCACGGTCTGCACCAGGTTGGGCACCAGGTCGGCGCGGCGCTTGTACTGGTTGATGACCTCCGACCAGCTGGCCTTGACCGCTTCATCCTTCTGCTGGATGGCGTTGTAGCCGCAGCCGGAGAGCAGGGAGGCCAGCAGCATCAGGGGCAGGATACGAGTGAACAGGCGCATGGCGGAGGTTCCGGGTGGACGTGGCGCCGAGCATGCCATGGTTCGGGTGAAGGTCGGCCATCGGGCGCCGCCCCCTCCGCGGTGGTTGTGCTCATGGATCGCCTGAGTAGTCCGGGCGGGTGGGCATGGCGGGGGACGCCGTGA
>NZ_JAOEDV010000069.1:0-23609 GCF_029837545.1 Stenotrophomonas sp. GD04024
ACGGTCGTGGCCTACCGGTTTGGTGGGTATCGACCGTTGGTCGATACGCTCTACAGCCACTTGGCGCGTTTGAACAACCGGTACAACCCCACGCACACGCCGCCCACGCCGACGATCATCAGCGGGTAGGACCACGGTTCACTCAGCTCCGGCATGTGGCTGAAGTTCATGCCGTACCAGCTGGTGATCAGCGTCGGCGCGGCCAGCAGGGCGGCCCAGGCACCGAGGCGCTTGACCGTCTCGCCCTGCGCCAGCGTCACCAGCGACAGGTTCACGCTCAGCGCGGTGCCCAGCATTTCGCGCAGGGTGTCGATCACATCGCTGATGCGCACGGCGTGGTCGTGTACGTCGCGCACGTACAGCTTCACTTCGTCGGGGATCAGATCGCCCTGGTAGCGGCGCAGCTGCGCCAGCACGTCCTGCAGCGGCGCCACCGCCATCCGCATCTTGTTCAGTTCGCGCTTGAGCTCGTACAGCCGCACCACGGTGCTGCGCTTGTAGTTGTCAGCGAAGATGTCCTTTTCCAGCAGGTCCAGGGTGTCGCGGAAGCGATGCACGATCGGCAGGTAGTTGTCGACCACGAAGTCGGTCACCGCGTACAGGCAATACGACGGGCCCATCTTCAGCAGTTGCGGCTCGCGCTCGACGCGCGCGCGAACCGGCGCGTAGGACAGCGATGCACCATGGCGCACCGTCACCAGGAAGCGCGGGCCGAGGAAGGCATGCGTTTCGCCATACTGGATGCGCTCATCGACCATCTGCGCGGTGGTCACCACCACGAACAGCGAATTGCCGTAAGTCTCGACCTTGGGCCGCTGGTGCGCGTTGCGCGCATCCTCGATGGCCAGGTCGTGCAGGCAGAATTCCTCCTGCAGTTTCAGCAGGACATCGTCGTTGGGATCGTACAGGCCCACCCAGACGAAGCCGTTGCCACTGGCAATGACATCGCTGATGGCGTCCAGGCTGATGTCGTGGCGTTTGCCCTCGTCATCGTAGTGGACGCAGTTGATGACGCAGGCGGGGTTGGCCGAGGCAGGTGCGGAAGCGGAGGCGGGCAATGACATGCCCGCCATCGTGCGTCAGGGGCGTGTTTCGGACAAGTGAGGACGACGCCCCAGCACCCACGCCAGGGCGACGTGCACCGGCAGCAGCAGCACGATCCACTGCACGTTGTACTGCGCCTGCAGGCTCAGCCAGTGCAGTACCAGCGCGGCCACGGCCTGTACCGCCAGCAGCCACAGCACGATCCTGAACATGCGGCCCGGCACGCGCCGGCGCAGCACGGCGATCGCGCCCGGCAGCAGCAGCACCGCCAGCGGCGAAAGCAGCAGCAGGTTACGGTTGGCCCAGGCGGCGTAGTGGGTGCTGAAGCCCCACAGGAACACCAGCAGGCTGCCGGCGATGGTACACAGCAGCCAGAACGGCAGGGCCAGCCCGGCCAGCAGCCGCGGGCGGCTGCGTAGCGCCAGCACGCCGGCGGCGATCACCAGGCCGCACAGCAGCCACGGCCACCAGCGGCGCGCGAATTCCTTCGGTTCCGGGTCGATGCGGTGCGGCAACAGTTCCTGTTCGGACTGCACCAGCGGTCGTCCATCGCTGTTGCGTGCCTGGCGCAGCGCATCGGCCAGACGCATGGGTACGAACGCTTCCTGCCAGCGCGACAGCGGCTGGTCGGCGAACGGGCCGAGGCCGACGTCGAAGCCCAGCCACATCCACGCTGCCGGCGAGGCCAGGCGCACCGATTCACTGCGATAGGTGTTGCCGCGCGAGCGCCCCGACAGCTGCGATTGCAGTCCGCCGCCCAGCGCCTTGTCCACGGTATCGCGCACCATCGTGGCGCAGTTGGCGGTGTAGTAATCGTAGTGGTAGCGCGCGTTTTCCGGCTTGGCCCGCTCGGCCAGGTCGGCGGCCAGCGCTCGCGCCTGGTCCGGGCGCAGGTCCAGCCACTGCACGCTGGCGCCACGGCCGGTCTCGTCGTAGTACGACAGGTCCTGCTGCAGCGGCAGCGCCACCAGGTAATACATCATGTCGCCGCGCACGAAGCGGCTGATGAAATCATCTTCGGACGGATCGAAGTAGCCGAAGTTGTACGAGGTCGCTTCGCCGCTGGCCGGATCGATCACGACGATGGCGTCGTGGCCGAAGCGCTCGAAGAACACCGTGCCCGGCTGCATGGTCACCACGCCGATGCGCGGGGCAGGAGCCTCGGCGCTGGCAACGGGTGCAGCAGGTGCGGGTGTGGTTGCCGCCGGCTGCGCGGAGGCGGCCAGCGGCAGGACCATGGCCAGCACGCACAGTGCCAGCCACACCGTCAGGCGCAGTGCCAGGTTGGGGGCACCGCGCTTCAAGCGTCGTCCTGCGCGTCCGGCGGCAGCACGGTCACGTGGAAGGCCTGCACCCGACGCGCATCGGCGCGGGCCACGCGGAACATGAAACGATCCAGCGCCAGCTCGTCACCGACTTCCGGCAGGTGGCCCACGGCCTCGGTGACCAGGCCACCGATGGTGTCGTAGTCCTCGTCGGAGAAGGTGGCACCAAAGCGCTCGTTGAAGTCGCCGATCGGAGTCAGCGCATCGACCACGTACTGGCCGTCGGACTGGATGGCGATCTGCGCCGACGGATCCTCGGCCTCGTCATGCTCGTCGTCGATCTCGCCGACGATCTGCTCCAGCACGTCCTCGATGGTGACCAGGCCGGCGACACCGCCGTACTCGTCGACCACGATGGCCATGTGGTTGCGCGACAGGCGGAATTCCTTCAACAGCACGTTGAGCTTCTTCGCTTCCGGAATCAGCACCGCCGGGCGCAGCAGCTCGCGCACGTTGGCCGGGCCGTTGTCGGCCACCACGCCGCGCAGCAGGTCCTTGGCCAGCAGGATGCCCAGGATGTCGTCCTTGTTCTCGCCATGAACCGGGAAGCGCGAATGGCCGGATTCGACCACCTGCTTCATCAGTTCCAGGAAGGGCGCTTCGACCGGCAGCGAGACCATCTGCGAGCGCGAGATCATCACGTCGCCCACGGTCAGCTCGGCCACCGAAATGGCGCCTTCCATCATCTTCAGGGTGTCGGCGGCGATCAGCCCCTCTTCCTGCGCGGTGTGCAGGACCGCGACCAGCTCGTCGCGGGTGTGGGGTTCGCCGGAGAAGGCGGACGTCAGGCGTTCAAGCCAGCCGCGCTTCTTTTCACTGTGCTCCGCAGGGGAGCTACTACTGTCGTCTTCTGACATCTCTGGAAAAAAGGCACCCGGCAGGCCGGGCGTTGGCCCCAGTCTAGCAGGATGTGACGGCCTGTCAGTGACCGTCGCTGCCGGGCCCGGTGATCGGCGGCGGGGCCAGTTCAGGCCGCGCGGGGGCTTCTTCCTCGGGCAGGTCCAGGCTGTAGGTGCAGCCGGCCAGGGTCTTGCCGGGATGGGAGGCCACGGTGGAGACGCTGAGGATGATCGACTCGATCTGGGCCTCACCGGTCTTCGGGTCGGTCACATCACGGCTGACCAGTTCGCGGCCGGCCATGAACTTGCCGTCCTGGTCGTAGCCGGTTTCCAGCCCCAGCCGCTTGGCCAGCGGCCGTGGGTCGGCCTGGTCAAGGACCGCCATGATGCTGGCGCCGGCCACCGCCACCCGCTCGGTGGCCACGCCGAAGACGGTGATCGGCTGGGCCAGCCGGTACTCGCTCATGAACTGGTTGCCCTGCGGCAACGGCTGCAGGCCCAGGGCCACGGCCTTCAGCGGGTCGGCCAACAGCGGCGCCAGCGCACCGAGATCGGCCACGCGCTGCCGGCACTCGATCAACGCCGGCAGGTCCAGGCTGGAGGCGAAGGCAGGCGGAGCGGCAAGGGCACCCAGCAGGATCAGGCAGCAGCGCAGTGACACGGGCGGTATCCGCAGGCGGTGGGGCGCCATCATAGCCCCGAGGAACGGGTGAACGGCCGGGTGATACGGCGGGCGACTCCGATCATCACTGCACGCAGCAACATCAGCGGCAGGGTGATCAGCACCGACAGCATCGCGAGGTGGAGCAGCCCCGCGATGGCCCAGGCCACGGTCGGCACCAGCCCAGCGTCCATCAGCCAGGGCACCGGGTTCGGCCCGGCATTCCGGATCAGCATCATGTAGACCGCGGCGAGTACGTACAGCACCAGCAGCGAGGTGCGCGAGGCATGGAAGAACGGCAGCCCATTGGCGGGCCGGCCCAGGCGCCGTTGCAGCATCATCCGCCACAGCACGGGCAGCGCCAGCGCACCCGCCAGCATCAGCAGCATCGAGATCGTCAGCAGGCCGGGGCCGTGTGCGGGCTGCACCCGGTCGTTGAGGTACGGCCCGATCATGCCGATCGCCAGCCCTGCCACCAGGCAGAGGGGCGACAGCAGCGCCAGGCTGCGCAGCAGCCAGTGCTGCCCGGTGGGATCGGTGGTAGCGATGCGCCGGACGGTGCGCACGCCCAGCACCAGCAGGGCGGCGAAGAGGCCGCCCACGATCAGTAGCGTGATGAAGCTGCCTTGCTGGATCATCCTTGTTCCTCGTGTTTTCTCTATGGACCCGGGGGATGGCCGCCCGGCCTGCTCAGCGCTCGCCGGCGTACGGATCGGCGATGCCGAGCTCGGCCAGGATCTCGCGCTCCAGCTGTTCCATCGCCTCGGCTTCCTTGTCGTCCTCGTGGTCCCAGCCGAGCAGGTGCAGCACGCCGTGCACGGTCAGGTGCGCGTAGTGGGCATTGAGCGCCTTGCCCTGTTCATCGGCCTCGCGGGCCACTACCGGTGCGCAGATCACCAGGTCGCCGAGCAACGGGAACTTGACGCCCTTGGGCAGGCCTTCGGGCATTTCGGCCGGGAAGCTGAGCACGTTGGTGGCGTAGTCCTTGCCGCGGTAGTGGCGGTTCAGCGATTGCCCCTCCTTGGCGTCGACCACGCGGATGGCCAGGTCGGCCTCGCGGATGCGGCCCTTCAGTGCGGCAGCCACCCACTTGCGGAAGCTGACCGCCGCCGGCAGGCCGGTGCGCGGCAGGGCGTAACTGACGGCGACGTCCAGTCGCACGGGACCACGGGTCATGGAGTTGCTCCAGGCTGGATCTGATGCAGGTCGCGGCGGTCGTAGGCGCTGACGATGCGCGCGACCAGCGGGTGGCGGACCACGTCGCGGGATTCGAAGAAGGTGAAACTGACGCCCTCGACCCCCCGCAGCACATCGATGGCGTCACGCAGGCCGGAGCGGACGTGCTTGGGCAGGTCGGTCTGGGTCAGGTCGCCGGTCACCACCGCGGTGGAACCGAAGCCGAGACGGGTCAGGAACATCTTCATCTGCTCGATGGTGGTGTTCTGCGCTTCGTCCAGGATCACGAACGCATCGTTGAGCGTGCGGCCGCGCATGTAGGCCAGCGGCGCGATCTCGATGACGTTCTTCTCCAGCAGCTTGACCACCTTCTCCACGCCCATCATTTCATACAGGGCGTCGTACAGCGGTCGCAGGTAGGGATCGACCTTCTGGCTCAGGTCGCCGGGCAGGAAGCCCAGCTTCTCGCCGGCCTCCACCGCCGGGCGCACCAGGATCAGCCGCTGCACGCGCGATTCATTCAGCGCTTCGACCGCGCTGGCCACGGCCAGGAAGGTCTTGCCGGTACCGGCCGGGCCGATGCCGAAGTTGATGTCGTGGGTGGCGATCTGGTGCAGGTAGCGGCCCTGGTTGGCACCGCGTCCGCGCACCGTGCCGCGCTTGACCTTGATTGCCACGTCCTGCGCTTCGTAGGAGCGCTCGGCGATCTGCTCGACGTTGGCCTGGGCCAGGCGCAGATGGATGGCATGGTTGTCGAAGGTGGTCTCGCCGGCCTCGGCGTACAGCGCCTCGACCAGCTTCTGTGCTTCGACGATGGCCTCTTCCGGTCCGCTGATGCGGAACACGAAGCCGCGGTTGGCGATCTCCACGCCGAGCTTCAGCTCGATCTGTCGCAGATGCCCATCAAACGGACCGCATAGGTTGGCCAGCCGCTCGTTGTCTTCCGGCGACAGGGTGAAGTCTCGATGCTCGATGCTTTTCATTGATCGGGTAGGGCGGAAGCCTTGCACCACAGTGGATTCAGGCAGCAAGGGTAGCGCGCGGCAGGGTCACACGGCCAGCGCCGGGCGTTTTCCACATGGCGTGTGGACCGGGCTGGAAGAAAGCTGTGGATAGACACCTTCGTCCCTTGTGCCACAGGCTCCATGAGCCGATGGTGAAAAAAACGTCATGACCGGCGGAGAGGGGGGGCGCGCGCCGGAAACTTGACGGCGGCCGGGTCGCGGATGACTATCAGCCCGGAGCCCCAAGGGAACAGGGTCTTCCGCGAGGATCGGCGCAGCGCGCTGCCCGGCCCGTAGCAACGCGGAAGTGGCAGGTAGGCCATCGCCAGGGCAGGAGCGCCCGGCACAGGAAATGACATGGATGCTTCACTCGCGCATGCCGCGCTTGCTTCGCTGGTCGGGCTGGAGCCGGACCATCAACTGCACCGCCTGCGGGCCGATGGCCTGCCCCCTTTGTTCGTCGAACAATGGTGGGGCCATGAATGCCTGGCTGGTGGATTCGATTACTGGGTGGATGTGCTGCATCCGGACGCGGGCCTCGCGTTCGGTGAATGGCCGGGTCGCGAGGCGGCGCTGGTCACCCGCCTGGACGATGGCCAGGACCATCTGCGCTGCGGGTATGTTGCCGCTGCCCATCGGCTGGACAGCGAGGGCGGCCTGGCGCGCTATCGCCTGCACTGTGTCCCATGGACCTGGCTGCTGGGGCATGCGCGGCACAGCCGCGTGTACCAGGAACGCACCGTGCGCGACATCGTCGAGGACGTGCTGGGCGGGCATGGTGAGTTGGCCTGCTGGCGTTGGAGCGAGGACGCCATGGCCGCTCTGGCCGAGGCGCCGGCGCGCAGCTACTGCGTGCAGTATCGCGAGCCGGACCTGGCCTTCGTGCAGCGCCTGCTGGCCGAAGAGGGAATTGCCGGCGCATTCGAGAGCGACAGCGGCGGGCGGCTGACCCTCGTGCTGTTTTCCGACAGTCGAGCGCAGCCGGAGAACCCTCAGTCCGCCCGCGATGGCGGCATCCGCTTCCATCGCAATGACGGTACCGAAGCGGCGGACACGCTGCAGCAGCTGGGCGCACGTCGCCTGCTGGGCAGCAACCGGTTGTCGCTGGTCACCAGCGATTACCGGGGGCCGGTGCTCCGCCATGTCCAGTTGCCGTTGCAGGCGGGCGGCCAGAGTCCGCGCGAGATCTACGACCCGGTGGGCGCGCATGCCTTCGCCCAGGCGGCCGATGGGCAGCGCCGGGCGCGCCGGGTAGCCGAAGCGCACGAGGCGGGCCTGGCCGGTTGGCTGGGCACCGGCAGCGTTCGAAGCCTGCAGGCGGGCCGCTTCATCCGCGTGCTGGCGGCCGGAACCGCCGCCGCCCCGACCCTCCTGCCAACCGAAGTACTGCACCACGGGTGCAACCCGCCGCCGATCACGCAGGGGCGCGGGCAGCGGCGGGCCGAGCCACCTGCGCCCTGGCTCGCGGCCAGCGCAGGGCTGCCGGGAGCCCCGCTCGAGGCGTCCTCGGCGTTGGGCTACGCCAACCGGTTCCGGGCCGTCGACCAGCGGCAGCCATGGCGCCCGGTACTGCAGGACGGAACGGGGGAGCGCATCAACCCGCGGCCGCTTGCACCGGGCTACCAGACCGCCCGGGTCATCGCCGGCGATGGCCGGAGTGACGCCGATCTGCATGCCGACAGCCAGGGCCGGGTCCGGGTGCGCCTGCATCTGCAGGGGGCCACCGACGCCGAGGCAACGTGCTGGATGCGGGTGGCGCAGCGCTACGCCGGGCCAGGCGTGGGTTCGCAGTTCCTGCCGCGCGTAGGCCAGGAGGTGCTGGTCGGCTTCCTTGAGGGCGACATCGACCGGCCGCTGGTGCTGGGCGCGCTGTACAACGGCCGTGGTGATGCCGGCGCTGCTCCCACGCCTGCCGGTGCGGCTGCAGCCGGTAGCGACGCAGGCCTGTTCGGCCAGGCCGTCGACAGGTGTCCGAGTGCGCAGGGCAATGCGGCCGGCGGCCACGCCCCTGCCTGGCATGCGATGGCGCCCGGTGAAGACCAGCACCGGCATGCCGGTGCCTTGTGGGGCATCCAGTCACGGGAGTGGTCCGGAACCGGCTACAACCGCCTGGTATTCGACGACTCCGATGCGCAGCTGCGCCTGCAGCTGGCCAGCAGCCATGCCATCAGCGAACTGAATCTTGGCCACCTGCGGCACCAGGCCGACAACCATCGCGGGTCCCTGCGCGGCGAGGGCGCGGAACTGCGTACCGATGCCTGGGGCGCACTGCGCGCCGAGCGTGGCGCATGGCTGATCGCGCACCCCCGCGCCCCCGCTTCGCCGGCCGGTGAGGCCGTTGCCGCCAGTGCGCTGCTGCAGCAGGCGTCAACCCTGGCCGGGTCCTGGCACGCGATGGCGACCACCCACCGGGCGGTCGGCATGGCCAGCCACGCTCCGCCGGAGGACAGCGCGGGCCTGGCGGGCCTGCAGCGGGTCGCGCGCGCCAGCGTGCCCGGGCAGGACTACGCACAGGCCCGCGCAGGTGGTGAGGGTCGGCCCACCGGCGGCGCCGTGCCGCATACAGAAGAGCCCATGCTCGGGCTGCACGGCCACGCCGGCCTGGCCATGGTGGCCGGGCAGGCGCTGCAGTGGAGCAGTGCCCGGCATGTGGTGCTGGCCAGTGGCCAGCACAGCGATGCCAGCGTGGCCGGTAGCGCGCGCCTGCACGCGATGCAGGCCGTGGGCGTGCTCGCGGCCAGTGGCCGGACCTTTGCCGGCGAGGCTGCATTGAGCGTCGTGGCAGGGCAGGCGGCGCTGGACGTCCGCGCCCAGTCCGCGGAGATCAACGTGCAATCGCGTGCCTCCCTGCGTGCGGCCAGCGCCCAGGCGGCCGTGGAACTGGCCGCGCCGCGCACCCTGCATATCGCCACCGCCGGTGGTGCCAGCCTCACCCTGGAGGGCGGCAACCTGGTGGTGAACTGTCCCGGCACCATCACCGTGCATGCCGGGCAGAAGTCCTTCGTCGGGCCCGCGCAGCTCAGCTACGCGCTCCCGGACATGCCAACCAGCACCCTCAGCGAGCAGATTCCGAAGCTGGCCTTCCGCTTGCAGGACATTCCTGGGCCTCAGGGGCATCCGCTGGCAGGCCAGCCCTGGAAGATCGTGCGTACCCGCAGGGCGCTGGACGAGGACATGCGTGATGGCGCGCTGGTACCGGGCAACTGGGCCGAGACCGTTGCCGAAGGGCAGGCCGACGAGCAGGGCGACGTCAGCCTGGACGACGCCCTGTGCGCGAAGATCTGGAACGATGCCGGCCGGTTCCCGGGGCGGCTGTTCCTGGTGCATGGCATCGACGTGATTCCCCTGCAGCGTCCGCGCCCCTACAGCAGCTCGCCAGGCGTGCGCGCCACCATGGACACGCTTGAAGCGATCAACTATGGCAAAACCCTGGCCGACCTTCCCGATGATGCGGCGCTGTATGCCTACCGGCAGCGTGCCGAGTACGAGTTCCAGTCGCATATCGACGCCGACCCGGCCCAGCGCAAGGAGATCCAGTGATGGCAGACGGCACCAAGCTGGGCAGCGTCCCGCATACCGCATTGACCTGCCTGGACGGGCAGAAGGGCACCAGCAGCGGTGACTACTACGCGCCACCGGACCGCCAGTTCGCGCCGGTGCGGCGCGGCAACAAGGTTGACGCCTACACCGATGGCCGCTCGGCGATGAAGGCGATGGCCGATGCCATCCGCGGCGCGCAGAAGTTCATCTTCATCGCCGACTGGCAGATGAACTTCGACACCGAGCTGGACAGCCGTGGCGGTGCCCACGCCAGCCGACTGAGCGAACTGCTGTTCGACGCCATCAACCAGCGCGGCGTGGATGTGCGGGTGCTCCTCTACGACAGTGTCGAGGCGGCGGCCTACACCCACGAAAACGAGGCGCGCACGGCCCTGTACAAGATGCAGGATGCCAACACGCCGGGGCAGGTGCAGGTCGGCCTGCACAACCCGGCCACCGGCCGCACCGATGCCTTCAACATCGCCTTTTCGCACCACCAGAAGATCCTGGTGGTGGACGGGAAGATCGGCTTCGTCGGCGGCCTGGACATCGCCCACGGGCGCTGGGACGACGGCAACTTCGACGTGGTCTGCGACCCGACGCTGCATGTGCTCAATGACCACTACAACAACTGCCTGAGCAAATTCCGGGGCATGACGAGGGCTGAGCAGGACCTGACCCTGGACAAGCCCGATACCAGCCCGGACGCGGTCGGCCGTGTCCGCCCCGGCTTTGCCCAGGCATACGTGCCGGGCCTGGCCATCGCGCTGGACCGGATGAAGGCGCAGTGGGATGCCGGCGCCGCACTGGCCGAACTGCAGGACTATGCGGACAAGCTGGGTGTGCCGGAAGCGCTGGAACGCGAAGGCATCCGCAAGCTTGCCGAGATGGTCATTCCGGGCATGGAAGAAGCGGTGAAGGCACAGCGTTCGGTCGCCAAGACCTTCCTGGCCATTCAAGGGTGGTTGACCGAGATCGAAAAGGAATACGCCGACGTCATCGCCGCTTCCAACCGGGCCGCCGACGAGGCGGTCAAGCTGAACGTCGGCGAGGCCGCCGCCGCTGCAGGGCGTGCAGTGGAAGGCTTCACGAAGATCCAGGCGAAGAAGTTCGGCGAGTGGGTCGATGAGCGCAAGATCGCGATCAAGGACGCCATTCTGGGCCCGATCAAGACGGCCACCACGGTCGTGGGATACGTGCGTGATCCTGACTCGCTGGTCACGGACGCCAAGGCCAAATATGCCGAGATCGAGAACAAGTTCAACAAGGCCAAACAGGCGTGGGAATCGCTGGTGAAGTGGATCAACGAGCCGGTGGATCGCATCCAGCGTCTGCTCGACAGCGGCCGCCAGCCGCGCATGCCGTGGCAGGACGTGCACGCGCGCCTGCAGGGACCGGCGGTGTTCGACATCTGCCGCAACTTCATGCACCGCTGGAACGCCATGGTCTGGCAGAACCAGCGCGGCGACCGTGAAATCGGCACGGCGGTGCGCAAGGTTCTGAACCGTGGCATCCGCGGTGCCAACGACTGGACAGGCGCCGGCCTGCCGGAGCAGACCACGCTGGCACGTGGCATGGAACTGACGCCGTTGAGCGATCAATGGCTGCAGTCGATGGGCGGCATGCAGGCGTTGTTCGGTGACCTGGCCCGGCCGGGCACGGCCGGCGACGTCACCGTACAGATCGTGCGTTCCTCGGGTACGGCATTGCATGCGCTGGAGAAGAAGGGCTGCAAGGAACTCGGCCTGAATCTGGACGATGCCAGTTGCCTGCAGCCGTACTGGGAGCGCAACCAGCCGATGCATTCGATCCTCGATGCGATGGTCAACTGCATCGCCTCGGCGCGCGCCTTTGTCTACCTCGAGACCCAGTTCCTGATTTCCGAATGCGGATGGTCCGACGCTGAAGCCGGCAGGACGGTGGAGACGGCAATCAAGGGCGGCGAGCGGCGGCCCATGACCAAAGCCGAAAAAAAGAAGGCCGGCTACGTCGACAAGGGCGTGGCCATGAGTGGGCCCATCGGGAAAACCGGCGTTGTGCAGGACCTGGTGAAGCGCAAGCAGGGCGTGAAGTCAGCGGCCAGCAACCCGCTGGTGGCGGCCATCGCTGCGCGCATCCGCCGCGCCATCGTGGCCGGACAGGGCTTCCATGTGTACATCACCTTGCCCGTGCATCCGGAAGGCAGCCTGTTCGATGGTGCCGTGCTGAAGCAGCAGTACTGGGTGCAGCAGACCCTGTTGCGTGGCGACGACAGCCTGATCCGGCGCATCTGCCGTTCGCTGATCGCGCGCGACAAGGACATCCGCGAGGCGAGCGTGGAAGAGGCCGACCTGCAGGCAGAGGTGAAGGCCGGGCGCTGGAAGGAATACCTGTCGGTAATGAACCTGCGAAGTTATGGGGTCCTGGCCGACATCAACCACAAGAACCACTACGCACCGCATACGATCGGCGCCGACCAGGCCACCCCCTTGTACGTGGTGACCGAGCAGTGTTACGTACACTCCAAGCTGATGATCGTGGACGACGCCGTGGCCATCATTGGAAGTGCGAACTGCAACGACCGCAGCCTGCTGGGCACGGGTGACACCGAGATCGCCGCAGTGATTGTGGATGGTGCGGCCAAGTCGATGGACCTGGGCAATGGCGTGCAGGTGATAACCCGGAAGTTTGCGCGGGATCTACGGATGAAGCTTTGGAGGAAGTTCCTGGGGGAGGAAATCCAACCGTTGCCGGAAAAGAAGGACAAGCCCTACAGCGCTGTTGAATCTGCGGCATTGTATCTGCCTTGGTTCGATATTCAGAGCCCCAGTATCAGGATCGAGAACCCGGCGAGTCCCGCTACGTGGAAGGGGATTAGGGTGCGAGCGGATTCCAACGCGACCACGTACGAGCGCGTTTTTACCAACGTCCCTCGCGATTCGTTTCGGCGGTACGATGCCGTATTCGGAGGGTTTTCGTCTGCGGGTCTGAGTGACAAGGGACATGTCAAGCGCATGTTGTATGCACAACCACCTGACCTGCAGCCAGAATTCATGCAGGAACATAGTGTCGTGAACGACTATGTGACCAGCGCGGTGGGACGGCACAATGTGGGAAAAGCTGTGGAGGCGCTGAAGGCGGGCGAATCACGCGTCAGAGGCTTTTGGGTGGCGATGCCGCTTTTGTGGGGCAACGGCATGGATGACCCCGCCGCAACAATGCCTAACGAGATCATCGCAGCGCTGCCCCTCGGGACTGACCTGCGAGGAGGTACGATGCTGGCGAGACAAAGTGTCGACGAAGGACATGGAGAGCAGGTTTGAATAGATTTACTGTCCCTAGAGTCATGGCCTTTTTCGGTGCAGTATCCTGCGCAAGCGCCGCCTTTGCTGACTGTGCGCCGATGAATGGCGACCTGAGTGCGTCGCCGGATAGAAATGTAGAGATCCGCTTCAGTCCGGAACCCATTGATCGATTCCACATAAGTCTGAGTCGAGCGAACGAGGTCGCACCATTCATCCGCATTGGCGTCTATCCGGAGGTCACAAGACTGGAGAACAAGCCTTTCAGTTCCGAAGGTGGAACGATCTTCTATCTAGAGCCGGGCCCTCAAGGGCCGAGGCTCTGCCGGGTGGAGGAGTGGAAGCGAAGAGTGCAAAAGGTGAGTAGCGATGATGCGAGCTCGCTTCCTGCAATCCAGCGGATTCTCCCGTACTTCGAACTTCGGCAAGTTCGCACCATTCACTATGATCCGTCTGGTCTACTTGTATCCAGTCGAAAGATTGATGCGAATGCGCGTGGTAGCACAATTTTTTGTGCGCTCTATGATAAGGAAGGCAGAATTGAAGTGGCAAATGAAAGCTCTGAGACGGATGTTTCAGGTAGTCCGGGCTTTCAGTGTTCGCAGCTTCGCGATGGGCCTGTAAAGAAGGTTACTAGGTATTTCGCCTATCGAGCTGATGGATTCTTGGCTTCGGATATAACCAAGATGGCTACGCGCAAGCCTGGGGAGGGCGCGGGGCAAGAAGATGTCGGTTTTGGAGCCGAGGCCACGGATGGTGCCTGGTACGCGCAAGGAGATTTTTACTTCAATGATGGCAACGTCCACCGCCGCGTTGGTGCATCGTTTCAGATGAGCGATAAGCGAGGGCTTACTGGTATACAGAGTGAATCCTTTGCCATCGCGTCATCCGACGCGACGCCCGTCTTTGAGCAACGCAGTCGGGATGAAGGTAGGGAGTTGAACTACACCTTCCCTGGAGAGCGTGTGTCGCCAGATGTGCTGAAGGGGCAATTTGACAGCGTAACCGCATATACGCGTGTTCGTGAGTATTTCCACCGCACGGGACAGCGCATCTTCGAGATTTTTGCTCCGGGCGCAAAGCACCCTCGGGAACGCCAGTGGCGCACGCTGGATCTGAATCGGCAGGAAAACTACGACGCAAATGGCAAGCTCACGCGCGTGATCCTGTCCGGCCCTGTCCCTGGTGACGCCTACACCGAGAACCTGCGCGCCTACGCCGACAAGGGCGTATTGAAGCTCACGCCCCTCACCAACGGCTACAGCTCTTACCGCGTGTACGACTACGACGCTGCCGGTAGAGAGACCCTGTCGTTCGTGTGCTGGCGCTACGAAGTCTCGACCAACAAGCCCTACGCCCATTTCCCCTGGTGGGAGCCCGATCCTCGGCCCAAGCGCAGCCGTGAAGCCGAGCTGCAGTACGCCAGGACGCAGGTCGGTACACGCTGCGGCACGCCGGACGGCAAGATGAGCGTGGAGGGAATGGGCCCGGTGAAGAAGCTGATGGAAACGAAGTATGGCTTTGGTACCACGAAGCTCGGTTTGCCGGGCGAATGACGAGTAATGGGCTTTACGTACAGGATGCATGCCAGGAGGCAGTCATATGAAGTCGATGGGTACGAGACCTCCGCAGAAGCGGGGGTGGTCAGTGGCGGGGCGGCGGGCAGGGGGCGTAATGCTGGCGTGTGCCGTGCTCAGCCCCTCGGCCTGGGCCTGTGGGGATAAGGTGGCAAACGATCCCTGGGTTTCCCCTTGGAAGATGGAGTACATCAGCGTTCTGACGTCCCCTCTGATCGATGACTATGCAACGGAGCTGAGAGAAGCATCGCCCATGGCCGATGGTCGCCTCTCGCTTCCGCAGATCAGGCTCAGTCGTTCGAATTCGGCGTCACGCACGCTTCCCTTCTCCCTGCTGGGTGGGAGCATTGTGTACGTCCAGTCGGAAGACGGGGCCGGTGAACGTGTCTGCCGCGAGGAGCTGTGGCAGAGCCGGAAATCTGGTAGCTGGAATTCGGAAACGGGCGGCTTGGTGTCCCGCGAAGTGCCTTTGTCCCCTCCTGCCGCCGTCGAGATTGATCCTTCAGCGAGAACAGCGGCTGCCGGACTTCTCCGGACGATATCCAAGGACTTCGTGCTCGCCGAAGCGCGTGATTATCTCTACGACGACCAGGAACGCCTCGTCGAGATCCGCAAGCACGGGCGTGGACCGGATGGCATGTTGTTCAGCCAGACATTGAACTGCATGAAGTATGACAAGCACAGTCGCCCGACATGGTCGGCGCAGCCAACTCCGGCCAGTCTGCGTCAAGGTGGAGAGGGATTGACCTGTGATCAGATGGATCAAGGCAACGCCCTGGTGCAACGATATCTGCTCGACGATGATGGCCGGATGTATGCCTCCGTCAGATCAACGCCGCCGTCGCCATCGATGGGGCGGAATGTCATGGCATCGGTCAGGGGTACGTCCGGGTGGACCGGCGTTGCGGAGTACATAAGGCCGTCCGAGCGGAGCGTCTACGGATATGAGACCTATGCGATGGCCCGGATGGATCAGCAACTGGGGGTTTACGCGATCAACAGCATCGAAGGGGATCTGTTGCCGGCCGATGCGCAGCCTCTCTATCAGGATGCCGTCACCCGGCTGGGCGTGAAGGGTGCAGACCTGCGGTACGACTTCGTCAACGTCACCATTCCCGCCGAGGTGGGAATGAATGGGTTCTCGCAACTGTCGACCTATCCCCGGATCCGTAGTCATCGCGTTGCGGAGAAGATGCGGGTTCACGAAGTGTTTGATGCAGATTCCCACGCACTGCGTCGGCGGGCCTGGGCCAGCGATTCCGGGCCGGTCTATCGCCAGGAGGATTACGATAAGGCTGGACGCCTGGTGCAGGTCATCAATGGCGGGGTGAATCCTGACGTACCGATGCCGGAAGACACCATCGCTGCAGACGGATTCGATGCGCGCGTGCTCCAAGGGTCGGGCAAAGGTTACAGGGTGTTTCACTTCGACCGGCGAGGACGTCCCGAGCGCGTGCTGGTGTGCGGGAAAATTGCAGCAGGCGCGGAAGCTGGCGATGAAATGCACTGCGGCAAAGGTGATCGTAGCGTTGTCGTCTACCAGAACAACGAGGTCAGTGGTTTCCTGAAGGATGCCTATGGATGGCGTGACCGGCCTCTGGCCGCAGGCTCTCCGCTCTGACGTCGCAGCTTTTCCACATCCGCTGTGGCTTCCCGTGCTGGTGGGATCGGCGTTCCAGCGGGATCCGATCTGGGCAATCAGGCCACCACAACGGGCGCGCAGCGGGGTGCTCAGCGTTTTGGTGATCACCCCACCGCGCGATCCATCCTGCCGCCGGCGCACGTTCCATTGCCAGGCGAGCAATCCGGCCATCCTCCTGCCGCTTTTCCACACCCGCTGTGGAATGATGCCGAATCAACCTGTGGATAGGTGGACCAGACCCTGACGGCACAAGGCCTGTCAGGGCGTGGTGAAAAAACCGCCAGGGAGGATCGGCATCATCGCGGGTGCACGGGGCTGATGGCACCGTAGCGCCGTCGCTGGAGGGGATGGTCATGGGCAACGGCATGCGTGGGTTCGGACTGGTGGGCCTGGCCCTGCTGGCAGGCTGTGGCCAGGCGCCACCGACTGCGCTGGGAACGCTGGAATGGGACCGGGTCACCGTGCCGGCACCGGCGGCCGAAGTGATTGCAGCGGTGGAGGTGCGCGAAGGCCAGCAGGTCAAGGCCGGCACCGTGCTGATGCAGTTGGACCCGGCCCGCGGTGACGCCCAGTTCGCCGCCGCACAGGCCGACACCGCGCGCGCGCAGGCGCAGCTGGAAGAACTGAAGATCGGCCCACGGCAGGAGCAGATCGCGCAGGCCCAGGCACAGCTGGCCGCGCTACGCGCGGAGTCGGTGGAAGCCAGTGCCTACTACCGGCGGGTGCAGCCGCTGGCACGCCAGCGCCTGATCGCCGCGGCCGAGCTGGACCGCGCACGGGCCGCCGCCGGCAACGCTGAAGCCAGCGTGCGTGCCGCCGAGCAGTCCTGGCTGGAACTGGTGCACGGCAGCCGCGCGCAGGATATCGCCCAGGGCCAGGCGGCGGCGGACGCTGCGCAGGCGCAGCAGGTGGTGCAGGGCGTCAACCTGCAGAAGCTGCAGCTGCGCGCCCCCCGCGATGGCGTGGTCGACGCCTTGCCCTATCGGCAGGGCGACCAGGCGCCGATCGGCGCACCACTGGCGGTGATGCTGGTCGGCGAGCGCCCCTATGCGCGCGTCTACCTGCCACAGCCACTACGGTTGCAGGTCAAGGTCGGGCAGGCCGCGCAGGTGCATCTGGAAGGGCACGCCGCTGCGTTGAAAGGGCATGTGCGCTCGATCCGCAGCGAGCCTTCATTTACGCCGTACTACGCGTTGACCGGCGATGACGTCGCGCGGCTGAGCTACCTGGCCGAGATCGAAGTGGACGAGGCGACCGACATGCAGAAACTGCCGGCCGGATTGCCGGTGCGGGTGAGCTTCTGAACACCGGCGACGACATTGCCGTGCATGCGCAGGGCCTGACCCGGCGCTTCGGCGATCTGCTGGCCGTGGACAATGTCGACCTGACCGTGCCTCGCGGCCAGGTCTACGGCTTCCTCGGCCCGAACGGCTCGGGCAAGTCGACCACGATCCGCATGCTGTGCGGCCTGCTGGAGCCGAGTGCCGGGCAGATCGAGGTGCTGGGCCTGTCGGTGCCGGAACAGGCCGAGGCGCTGCGCCGCCGCATCGGCTACATGACCCAGCGCTTTTCGCTGTACGAAGACCTGTCGGTGCGCGAGAACCTGGAGTTCCTTGCCGCGATCCAGGACCTGCCGCGCGCGCAGGCCCGGCAGCGCGTCGATGCACTGTTGCAGCAGTATCGGCTGCAGGACCGGCAGCCGCAGTTGGCCGGCACGCTCAGCGGCGGGCAGAAGCAGCGCCTGGCCCTGGCCGGTGCCGTGGTGCACGCGCCCGAACTGCTGTTCCTGGACGAGCCGACCAGCGCGGTCGACCCGGAATCGCGCCGCGATTTCTGGGAGGCCTTGTTCGAACTGGCCGACGCCGGTACCACCGTGCTGGTGTCGACCCACTACATGGATGAAGCCGAGCGCTGCCACCGTCTGGCGATCCTTGATCGCGGCGCGCTGGTGGCCGATGGCACGCCGGCCGAACTCTGTGCGCGGTTGCAGGGGCGCACGCTGCAGGTCACCTCTTCGCAGCCACGCCAGGCCAGCCGCGCGCTGGCCGAACTGCCCGGCGTTCTGAGCGTGGCGCAGATCGGCACGCAGCTGCGCGTACTGTGCAGTGAAGACGCGGCCGACATGTCGGCGCTGCAGCGCGCCTTGGCCGGTGCCGATCCACAGGCGCATATCGAGGCAGTGGCGCCGAACCTGGAAGACGTGTTCGTCGCCGCCACCCGCGGTCGTGGCCGGGAGCCGGCGGCATGAACCTGCGCCGGCTGTGGGCGATCATGCTCAAGGAGCTGCGCCAGCTGCGCCGCGACCGCATCACGCTGGCGATGATCGTCGGCATTCCGGTGATGCAGTTGCTGCTGTTCGGCTATGCGATCAACCTCAACCTGCGCCATCTTGATGCGGGTGTTGCCGACCAGGCGAACAGCGCGGCCTCGCGCGCGCTGGTGCAGGACATGGTCGCCACCGGTGTGATCACCCCGCGCAGCGAAGCCTACAGCCCGGATCAGCTGATGCAGGCGCTGCGCCGCGGCGAGATCAGCGTCGGCATCGTGGTGCCGGCCGATTTCGAGCGCCGTCGTTTCGATGGGCGCGAAGCGGTGCAGGTGCTGGTCGATGGCAGCGACACCGTGGTGCAGAGTGCGGCGATCCAGCTGGCGCAGGTGCCGTTGGATACGCGCCCGACCAGCAACACGCGGCCGCTGCGCGAAGGCAGCATTGCCAGCGGCCAGGTCAGCGTGACCAGCTTCTACAACCCGCAGCGGCGCTCTGCGGTGAATATCGTCCCCGGCTTGATCGGGGTGATCCTGACCATGACCCTGGTGATGTTCACGGCAGTGGCGGTGGTGCGCGAACGCGAGCGCGGCAACATGGAGCTGCTGATCGCCACGCCGGTATCGCGCAGCGAACTGATGGTGGGCAAGGTGCTGCCCTATGCGGCCATCGGCCTGCTGCAGACCACGCTGTTGCTGGTGCTGGGCACCTGGCTGTTCCAGGTGCCGATCCGCGGCAGCCTGCTGGACATCTACCTGGCCGCGGTGCTGCTGGTGCTGGCCAACCTGGCGCTGGGCCTGTTGATCTCCACGCGCGCGCGCTCGCAGTTCCAGGCGATGCAGATGACGCTGTTCCTGTTCCTGCCGTCGATCCTGCTGTCCGGCTTCATGTTCCCGTTCGCCGGCATGCCACGGCCGGTGCAGTGGCTGGCCGAAGTGCTGCCGCTGACCCACTTCCTGCGACTGGTGCGCGGCATCATGCTGCGCGGCGCCTCGCTGTGGGAGCTGTGGCACGACGCGCTGGCGCTGCTGGCCTTCATCGTGGTGATGATGACGCTGGCGATCCTGCGCTTCCGCAAGCGCCTGGATTGAAGCATGCCATCCGGTAGTGCCGGCCGCTGGCCGGCATCAATGCCGGTAGGTGCCGACCGTTGGCCGGCACGCCTTATTCCGCCACCACCCGCGCGCGCAGCGAATTGGTCAGCGCTTCGGTGATCACCACGTCCACGAACTGGCCGATCAGGCGCGCCGGTGCCGGGAAGTTCACCGAACGCATGTTCTCGGTCTTGCCGGTCAACTCGTTCGGGTTCTTGCGCGACGGGCCTTCCACCAGCACGGTCTGCACGGTGCCAACCATCTTCTCGGAGATGCCGGCGGCGTGCGCATTGATGCGATCCTGCAGGCGCGACAGGCGCGCGTGCTTCTCCGCATCGCTGATCGTGTCCTCCAGGTCCGCGGCCGGCGTTCCCGGTCGGCGCGAATAGATGAAGGAGAAGCTGTGATCGAAGCCGATGTCCTCGATCAGCTTCATGGTCTTCTCGAAATCGGCATCGGTCTCGCCGGGGAAGCCGACGATGAAGTCCGAACTGATCGAGATATCCGGGCGCACCGCGCGCAGCTTGCGGATCTTCGACTTGAATTCCAGCGCGGTGTAGCCGCGCTTCATCGCTGACAGCACGCGGTCGCTGCCGGCCTGCACCGGCAGGTGCAGGAAGTTGGCCAGCTGCGGCACGTCGCGGAACGCGTCGATCAGCGAATCGCTGAACTCCAGCGGGTGCGAGGTGGTGAAGCGGATGCGGCCGACGCCGTCGATCTCGGCGATGGTGCGGATCAGCAGGCCGAGGTCGGCGAATTCGCCATCGCCATACGGGCCGCGGTACGCGTTGACGTTCTGCCCGAGCAGGTTGATCTCGCGCACGCCCTGCGCGGCCAGCTGTGCCACTTCAACCACCACGTCCTCGAATGGACGGCTGACTTCGGTGCCGCGGGTGTAGGGCACCACGCAGAACGAGCAGTACTTGGAACAACCTTCCATGATCGACACGAAGGCCGAGGCGCCCTCGGCGCGCGGTTCCGGCAGGCGGTCGAACTTCTCGATCTCGGGGAAGCTGATGTCCACCTGCGGGCGCTTCTGCTCGCGGCGGGCGCGGATCAGTTCCGGCAGGCGGTGCAGGGTCTGCGGACCGAACACCAGGTCCACGAACGGCGCGCGCTTGATGATCGCCTCGCCTTCCTGCGAGGCGACGCAGCCGCCCACGCCGATGATCACTTCACGGCCCTTGTTCTTCAGGCCCTTCCACACGCCCAGCTGGCTGAACACCTTTTCCTGCGCCTTCTCGCGGATGGAACAGGTGTTGACCAGGATGACGTCGGCGTCATCGGGACTGTCGGTCAGTTCCAGGCCATCGCTGGCGGCAAGCACGTCGGCCATCTTGGCCGAGTCGTACTCGTTCATCTGGCAACCGTGGGTCTTGATGTACAGCTTGCCTTTCACCTGGTCGGGCTTGCGCGGACCGGCGGGCAGGGCAACGAGCGGGGTACCGCCGGGGGCGGGCGGAAAGACGTCTGGCGTCCCGGTCATGGCGCTTAATCCATTCGGGTGGCGGGAAAGCGGGCAATTCTACCCGCATCCCGGCCCTCCCGCCGTCCGCCGGTGGCTGGTCGGCCCCGGCGGGGGCGCGACGCGATTACGCCGCCGCCAGCTCCGCGTCGATCTGCCGCGAGCGGTCGAACGCCGTCATCGCGCTGATCCGTTCGATGTAGGCGGCCGTTGCCGGTGCCGGCTGCACCAGGCCGAAGGCACTGGTCCAGGCCAGCGCATTGCCCCACAGCACGTCGGCGGCGCTCATCGTCTCGCCCAGCAGGTACGGTCCCTGCGCCAGCTGGGCCTCGATCACCTGCAGCACGGTCTCGGCGTCGTTGTACGGCGACATCAGGCGCGGCGGCGGCTCGCGGTGCATCGCCTTGTCGATCATCGCCGGCTCGAAGCAGGCACCGTAGAAGGCCATCCAGCGCAGGTAGGGCCCGCGCAGGGCGTCACCGATCGGCGGTGCCAGCCCCGCTTCCGGGTACAGGTCGGCCAGGTACAGGTAGATCGCCACCTGTTCGGTCACCAGCGCACCGTTGTGGACGATGGCCGGCACCTTGCCCATCGGGTTGATGGCCAGGTAGGCCGGGGCCAGGTTGGCGCCGGCCTTCAGGTCCAGCACCTGCATGCGGTAGTCGGCACCCAGCGCTTCGAGCAGGGCCACGGCGCCGCTCGAGCGTGAACGGGCGGCGTGGTACAGGGTGATCTGGCGTGAGGTCATGGCATTGCTCCTTGCGGTGGGTGGTGAACTGGAGGCCATCCTGGGGCACTATTGCGGACGACTTCTGTCCTCGTTCCTTCATGCGCCATACCGCCCATCGACTGCTGCGCCTGATCGCCCTGCTGCAGGCCCGCCGCCAGTGGTCGGGGGCCGAATTGGCCGAACGCATGGGCGTGGACCGGCGCAGCATCCGCCGCGACATCGAGCGCCTGCGCGAACTGGGCTACCCGGTGCAGGCCTCGGCCGGGGTCGGCGGTGGCTACCAGCTGGGGGCCGGTGCGCCGGTACTGCCGATGCTGCTGGACGAAGAGGAAGCAACCACCCTGGCCATCGCCCTGCGCGCGGCCTCGGCCACTGTCGCCGGCATTGACGACACCGCACGCGGCCTGTTGTCCAAGCTCGATCCGCTGGTGCCAACCCGTCGCCGCCAGCAGGCCGGCGAAGTGCATGCCGCCACCGCCACGCTGTCGGACCTGCCGGCCACCGATGCGCGCCTGCTCGGACGGCTGGCCCAGCACTGCCGGCAGGCCTCGCGGCTGGCCTTCGAGTACCGCAGTGCGCAGGACGCAGTCACCCAGCGTGAGGTCGACGCCCAGCATCTGGTCAACTATGGCCGCCGCTGGTACCTGCTGGCCTGGGATCTGGGCCGCCAGGACTGGCGAACCCTGCGCGTGGACCGGATGGGCGCGGTGCGCGAATGCACCGAGCCGGGCCTGCATCGGCGCACCCCGGCGCCGCCGGATGTGATGGTGCGGCAGGCCGTCAGCCAGGCGCCGTTCGCGCTGCAGGCCATCCTGCGCCTGGCCGGCAGCCATTCCGAGCTGGAAGGCCGGATTCCGCCGTGGTGCGGGGTACTGGAGGCCGATGGCACCGACCATTGCCTGCTGCGGATGGGGGCCGAGAGCCGCGGCATGATGCTGGCGCAGATCCTCAGCCTGGACCGCGTGCCGGTAGCGCTGTGGACCACGCCTCCGGAGCTGCGCGACGAACTGGCACAGCGCCTGGCGGGCCTGGGCCAGCTGCTGGCTGTGCCGCCGGTCACAGCCTGAGCCACGTCGCTTGGCAAGCCCCGGCGAAGCTGGGACACTCGCCGCCATGAAGGGGATACTGGGGACAACGGCGATCATCATCGCTGCGCTGACCGCTGCGCCGGCCAGCGCCGGAACCCTGTACAAGTGCCAGGGCGCCGACGGCGTCACCAGTTATGTGAGCAAGCGCGTGGCCGGCGCCGTCTGCAGCAGCATCAGCTACAGCCGCGATACCCGCCCGGCGCCGCGCCCTGTGGTGACCGCGCCGAAACCCGCGCCAGCCACCACCGTGGCCAGCATCGAGCGCAATCCGGTTGCCGTCGCGGCCAGTGCTGCGACGCCCGCAGTGGCTGCACCCGCACCCGCACCTGCACCTGCACCCGCTTCCGTGCCCACGGCCGCAACCGCCTCGCGCGGTGGGCGGATGGTCAGCGGCCAGGTCTATTCCTTCATGAAGGATGGCGTGCGCCACTACACCAGTGCGCGGCCGACCCAGGTGGCCAACCTGGGCCCGGTGCGGACCATCCGCTACAGCTTCATGGAGCGCTGCTACGCCTGCGGGGTCAATCCGCGCGTGGACTTCGGCACGGTGCGCCTGAACACCACGGCGTTCCAGAGCGAGATCACCTCGGCCGCGCGCGAGTTCGGTGTTGAGGAGGCCGTAGTGCGCGCGATCATCCACGCCGAATCCGCCTACAACCCGACCGCGCTCAGCCGTGCCGGTGCGCAGGGCCTGATGCAGCTGATGCCACCGACTGCCGCCCGCTTCGGCGTCAGTGATTCCTACGACGCCGGGCAGAACATCCGCGGCGGCGTGCAGTATCTGGCATGGTTGCTGAAACGCTTCAATGGCAACCTGACCCTCGCGGCAGCCGGCTACAACGCGGGCGAGGGCGCGGTCGACCGCCACGGCGGCGTG
>NZ_JAOEDV010000007.1:0-96283 GCF_029837545.1 Stenotrophomonas sp. GD04024
GCCGTGCCTGCAGTGCCGCGATCGCGGCCAGGCCGGCGGTTTCCGTGCGCAGGATGCGCGGGCCCAGCTGCAATCCCTGGAACCCGGCCGCCGCCAACTGGTCGCGGTCGCGCGGCGACCAACCGCCCTCCGGACCGATGGCGATCACGATGCCACCGGCGGGTGCGGCGTCCAGCGTCGACAGCCGATGCGCGCCCTGCGGGTCCAGTGTCAGCCGCAACGTATCGGCAGGCAATGCCGCCGCAGCCTGCGCCAGTGACAGGGGCGGACCCACCGGTGGAATGCGCGCACGCCCCGACTGGCCGCACGCCGAGGTCACCACGTTGTTCCAGTGCGCTACGCGCTTCTCGGCGCGTGCGGCGTCGAGCTTCACCTCGGTGCGCTCGGCGTTGACCGGAATGATCGCCGCGACGCCCAGTTCGGTGGCCTTCTGCAGGATCAGGTCCATCTTCTCGCCACGGGCGATGCCCTGCAGCAGCGTGATCGCCAACGGTGATTCGTTGTCCACCCTGTCCACTGCGTCGATGCGGACCTGAACCTCGCGCTTGCCGGCCACGGTGAGGGTGGCGCTGTAGTCATGGCCGTCGCCGTTGAACAGCACGCAGGTATCGCCTTCGCGCAGGCGCATCACCCGCACCAGATGGTTGGCGGTCTCTTCCGGCAGGGCCAGGGTCTGGCCGCTGTGCAGCGCCAGGTCGATGGGGCAGCGGGTCACGCGCATGCAATCGCCTCGTCAATCGCTGCCAGCGTGGTATGTGCCAGCAGCTCCAGTTGTTCGTCGTCCACGCAATAGGGTGGCATCCAGTACAGCACGTCGCCCAGCGGGCGCAGCACCACGCCACGCTTCAGCGCGGCCTTGTAGGCGTGCAGCCCCAGCCGCAGGCCCGGGTCGAACGGCGTCTGCCTGTTGCCGCCACGCGACAGCTCGAACGCCACCACCATGCCGGCCTGGCGCACATCGGCCACATGCGGGTGGTCGGCAAACGGTGCCGCCAGCGTGCCCATCACCGAAGCAATCCCGCGATTGCGGGCGATCACATCGTCGTCGCGGAAGATGTCCAGCGTTGCCAGGGCGGCCGCGCAGGCCAGCGGGTTGCCGGTGTAGCTGTGCGAATGCAGGAACGCACGCTCGCGCGAGTCATCAAGGAAGGCGTCGTACAGCGCCTGTGTCGCCAGCACCGCGGCCAGCGGCAGGAAGCCGCCGGTCAGGCCCTTGGACAGGCACATCAGGTCCGGCATCACCCCGGCCTGTTCGCAGGCGAACAGCGTGCCGGTGCGGCCGAAGCCCGTGGCGATCTCATCGGCAATCATGAACGCACCGTGTGCGTCGCACAGTTCGCGCACGCGCTGCAGGTAGGCCGGGTCATGCATGCGCATGCCGCCCGCGCACTGCAGGCGTGGCTCCAGGATCACCGCGCAGATCTCGCCCGGGTGCTGGTCGAACAGCGTGGCCAGCCCGTCGGCGGCCTGCCGCGCACGGTCGGCCGGGCTCTGGCCCGGCTCGGCCAGATAGGCATCGGGCGAGGGCGCGAACAGGCCTTCGGCCAGCAGCGGCGCGTAGACACGGCGGTACAGCGGAATGTCACCCAGCGCCAGGGCGCCCAGGGTCTCGCCGTGGTAGCCGTTCTCCAGTGAGATGAAGCGGGTGCGGCGGGACTCACCGCGGTTCTGGAAGTACTGGAAGGCCATTTTCAGCGCCACTTCCACGCCGGCTGAACCGTTGTCGGCGTAGAACACCTTCGCCAGCGGCTCGCGGCCGGGTTGGCGCGGCGCCAGTGCCAGCAGGCGCTCGGCCAGGATGATGGCCGGCTCGTGGCCGAATCCGGCCAGCATCACCTGTTCCAGTTGCCCGGCCTGGGCAGCGATGGCGCCGCCGATGCGCGGCTCGGCGTGGCCGAACAGGTTGGTCCACCAGCTGCTGACCGCGTCCAGGTAGCGATTGCCGTCGTGGTCGATCAGCCAGGCACCTTCGCCGCGGGCGATCGGCACCAGCGGCAGGGTGTGCGGATGCTCGCGCATCTGCGTGCACGGGTGCCACAGCACCTGCAGGTCGCGCTGCCGCCATTGGCGGGCCAGCGGGGAGGGGGTTGGGTCTGCTAGCATTTCGGGCTCATGAACATGTTGCTGCCTGCACATTCTATCGGCCCCGGCGCAGGCGCCGGCCGCCGCGGAGACTCCGCATGAACGATGACCGTGCCGGCCGTCGCTTGCCGATCATCCATCGGATCACCGATGAAGAGAACGGTCCCTTCCAGCGCCAGCATCTGGACCTGGAGTTCTCCAACGGCGAGCACCGCCGCTTCGAGCGCCTGGTCAGCCGTGGCCATGGCGCGGTGGTGGTGGTGCCGATGCTCGACGAGGAGACCGTGCTGCTGGTACGTGAATACGCGGCCGGCATGCATCGCTATGAGCTGGGCCTGGTCAAGGGCCGGATCGACGCCGGCGAGACGCCCGAGCAGGCGGCCGACCGTGAGCTGAAGGAAGAGGCCGGCTACGGTGCGCGCCGGGTCGACGTGCTGCGCGCGATGACCCTGGCCCCGACCTACATGAGCCATCAGTCGTGGCTGGTGGTGGCACGCGATCTTTACCCGGAGAAGCTCCCCGGCGATGAGCCGGAAGAGCTGGAGGTCGTGCCGTGGAAGCTGGCCGAGCTGGACCAGCTGATGTTGCGCGAGGACTTCTCCGAGGGTCGCTCGCTGGCAGCGCTGTTCATCGCCCGCCAGTGGCTGCAGGGAGCGCGATGATCAAGCTGACCACGGACCTGCGCGAGACGGCCATCGCCATCGCCCAGGAAGCCGGACAGGCCATCATGCAGGTGTATGCCGGTGGCTTCGACGTGCGGATCAAGGATGACAACAGCCCGGTCACCGCGGCCGACCTGGCCGCCAACCAGGTGATCGAACAGGGCCTGCAGCAGCTGACCCCGGAGCTTCCGGTCCTGTCCGAGGAATCGGCGCAGGTGCCATGGGAGCAGCGTCGCCACTGGGGCGCGTACTGGCTGGTCGACCCGCTGGACGGCACCCGCGAGTTCGTCAAGCGCAACGGCGAGTTCAGCGTCAACATCGCCTTGATCTACCAGGGCGCGCCCGCCTTCGGCGTGGTACTGGCCCCGGTCACCGGCATCGTCTGGCATGCCATGCGTGGCGAGCTGGCCTACCGGCGCCAGGGCCTGCATGACACCGTGCTGCGCACGCGTACGCCGGCCACCGCGCCGCTGCGGGTCGCCGCCAGCCGCTCGCACCGCTCACCGCAGACCGAGGCACTGCTGGCCCGCATGGGCCGCATCGAGACCATTGCCCAGGGCTCGTCGCTGAAGTTCTGCCGGATCGCCGAAGGCGGCCTGGACGTCTACCCGCGGCTCGGCCCGACCTCCGAATGGGATACCGCCGCCGGCCAGTGCGTGCTGCACGCCGCGGGCGGCGCGGTACTGTCGGCAGCGACCGGCAAGCCCTTCCGTTACAACCGCCGCGAAACCCTGTTGAACGGCGATTTCATTGCCCTTGGTGACACCAGCCTGCCGTGGCGCGACTGGTTGTCCGATTGACCCTGGAGGCCGCATGAGCGCGCATGACACCCCCACCCAGCACAGCGCTGCCAGCACCGAACTGGAACGCCTGCTGTCGATCATGGCGCGCCTGCGCGATCCGCAGGGCGGCTGCCCGTGGGACCTGGAGCAGAACTTCGCGACCATCGCGCCGTACACTATCGAGGAAGCCTACGAGGTCGCCGATGCGATCGACCGTGGCGACCTCGACGATCTCTGTGACGAGCTGGGCGACCTGCTGCTGCAGGTGGTGTTCCATGCGCGCATGGCCGAGGAGCAGGGCGCTTTCGCCTTTGCCGATGTCGCCCGCGCGATCAGCGACAAGATGCAGCGTCGCCATCCGCATGTGTTCGCCGACGTCAGCGTCGATGATGCCGACGGGGTGATGCGCAACTGGGAGGCGATCAAGCGCGCCGAGCGCGCCGCCAAGGGCGAGCAGGATACCTCCGCGCTGGCCGGCATCTCGCGCGGCCTGCCGGAATGGCAGCGGGCGGTGAAGCTGCAGTCGCGTGCGGCCAAGGTCGGTTTCGACTGGCCGGGCCCGCTGCCGGTGCTGGACAAGGCGGCCGAGGAGCTGCAGGAACTGCGCGAGGAGTTCGAGCGCGGTGACCTTGCCGGCAACAAGGTGCGGCTGCAGGAAGAACTGGGCGACCTGCTGTTCGTCTGCGCCAACCTGGCCCGCCACGCCGAGATCGACCTGGGCGCCGCGCTGCGCGGGGCCAATCACAAGTTCGAGCGTCGCTTCCGTTCGATGGAAGCGCAGGCCGAAGCGCAGGGCAGCACGTTGGCAACGATGGACCTGGATGCGCAGGAAGGCTTGTGGCAGCGCGCCAAGGCGGCGGAAAAGGCGTGAAGACACTCGCCCTGTTCCTGCTGACCGCGCTGGCCGAGATCGTGGGCTGTTACCTGCCCTGGTTGTGGCTGCGCAAGGGTGGGAGCATCTGGTTGCTGCTGCCGGCGGCGGCCAGCCTGGCCCTGTTCGCGTGGCTGCTGACCCTGCATCCGACCGCCAGCGGCCGCGTCTATGCCGCTTACGGTGGCGTCTACATCGGCACCGCGCTGTTCTGGCTGTGGCTGGTCGACGGCATCCGCCCCAGCCGCTGGGATCTGATCGGTGCAGTCCTGTGCCTGGCCGGCATGGCGGTGATCATGTTCGGGCCGCGCACGCCCTCTGTGTAGCGTCGAGCGCGCTCGACTGCTCCGGCATTCTGTAGCGCCGGGCCATGTCCGGCGGATTCCGCTCTTCTGTAGAGTCGAGCCATGCTCGACTGCATCTGCGGGGGCCAGTCGAGCATGGCTCGACTCTACAAAGGCAGCGCCACCGGATCATGCACTGCCGCTTTGCCTCCCGGGAAGGCGCATGATGGCGGTGAGCACGGCCCCCGGAGCATCCGTATGTCGCGATTCGCCAGCTTCCGCGAGTTCTATCCGTTCTACCTCAGCGAGCACCGCCATCCGGTGTCGCGCCGGCTGCACTTCATCGGCAGCTGTGGGGTGCTGCTGCTGATTGTGGCAGCCCTCCTGCGCGGGCAGCCGATGCTGCTGCTGGCCGCGCTGCTGTGCGGCTACGCCTTCGCCTGGATCGGCCATTTCTTCTTCGAGAAGAACCGCCCGGCTACCTTCCGCCACCCGCTGTACTCATTCATGGGTGACTGGGTGATGTTCGTGGACATCCTGCGCCGACGGGTTCCCTGGTAGCCCAGGCTGTGCATGCCGCCTTCACGCGCTATGCTGGGGCCTGGACGTCATAGATAAGGAAAGCGCGATGTTCCCCACCATGTTCTTTACCGTGGTACTGGCCTTCGTGGCCGTGGTCATTCTGTTCAAGGCAGTACGGATGGTGCCGCAGGGATACGAATGGACCGTCGAGCGCTTCGGGCGCTATACCCACACCATGACCCCTGGCCTGCACTTCCTGATCCCGATCGTCTACGGGGTGGGGCGCAAAGTGAACATGATGGAGCAGGTGCTGGACGTACCCAGCCAGGAAGTGATCACCAAGGACAACGCAGCCGTTCGCGTGGATGGCGTGGTGTTCTTCCAGGTACTGGATGCGGCCAAGGCCGCCTACGAGGTGGCCAATCTGGAAGTGGCGATGATCGCCCTGGTGCAGACCAACATCCGTACCGTGATCGGTTCGATGGACCTGGACGAATCGCTGAGCCAGCGCGAGGTGATCAACGCCCAGCTGTTGAGCGTGGTCGATCATGCCACCAACCCCTGGGGCGTGAAGGTGAACCGCATCGAGATCCGCGACATCCAGCCGCCGCGCGACCTGCTGGATGCGATGGCCCGGCAGATGAAGGCCGAGCGTGAGAAGCGCGCGCAGATCCTCGAGGCAGAAGGTTCGCGGCAGTCGGAGATCCTGCGCGCCGATGGCGAGAAGCAGGCTACCGTGCTGGAAGCCGAAGGTCGCCGCGAGGCCGCGTTCCGCGATGCCGAGGCGCGCGAACGCCTGGCCGAGGCCGAGGCCATGGCCACCAAGGTGGTGTCGGCAGCGATCGCTGAAGGCGACGTGCAGGCGATCAACTACTTCGTTGCGCAGAAGTACGTGGAGGCGTTCAAGGAACTGGCGAGTTCGCCGAACCAGAAGCTGGTGCTGATGCCGATGGAAGCCAGTGGCGTGATCGGTTCCATCGCCGGCGTGGCCGAGCTGGCCAAGCAGGCGCTGGCGTCCCAGGGCAATGCACCGGCGGGCAAGCGACCCCCGCCGATCGGGGGCTGACATGCGTTGGGAAGTCGTAGGCTGGGGCGCACTGGCATTGCTGCTGTTTGCCGCCGAGGCACTGGCGCCAGGCGCGTTCATGTTGTGGATCGGCATCGGTGCGGCGGCCGTGTTCGTACTGGTTGCCGTGTTCAGTGGCATTCCCCTGTTGTGGCAGGTGGTGGCGTTCGTGCTGCTGAGCATTGTTTCGATCCAGTGCTACCGGCGCTGGGGCAGGGCAAGGGCGCGGCCCAGCGATGCGCCGTTGCTCAACCGCCGCGCCGAGCAGCTGGTCGGACGGGTGGTGCCGTTGCAGCAGGGCATCGTCGGCGGGCAGGGCCGGGTCAGCATCGACGACGCGTACTGGCAGGTCAGCGGCCCGGAACTGCAGGCCGGCAGCCTGGTGCGGGTGGTGGCGGTACAGGGCAGCACGCTGCAGGTCGAGCCGGCAGACCGCCCCCTGTAGAGCCGCTGCGCTGCGGCACGCCTGCGGGCGACCGATCTGGGATAATGGGGATTCTTGTTTCCTCTGCTGCCGGACCCGGTCATGACCCAGAAGACGCTGCTCAACGATACCCACCGCGCCCTCGGCGCCAAGATGGTCGATTTCGGGGGTTGGGACATGCCCATCCACTACGGCTCGCAGCTCGACGAGCACCATCTGGTGCGTCGCGAGTCGGGTGTGTTCGACGTCAGCCACATGACCGTGGTCGACCTGCGCGGTGACCAGGTCAAGCCGTTCCTGCGCCGCCTGCTGGCCAACTCGGTCGACAAGCTGAAGGTGCCGGGCAAGGCGCTGTACTCGTGCATGCTGAATCCGCGCGGCGGCGTCATCGACGACCTGATCGTCTACTACCTCGGCGATGATTTCTTCCGCATGGTGGTCAACGCTTCCACCCGCGAGAAGGACCTGGCCTGGCTGCGCGAGCAGGCCGCGCCGTTCGGCGTCAGCGTCGAGCAGCGCCCGGACCTGGCCATCCTCGCCGTGCAGGGACCGCAGGCACGCGACATCGTGGTCGGTCTGGTCGGCGGCGCCGACCGCGACGCGCTGGCCAAGCTCGGACGTTTCGCTGCCCTGCAGGTCAAGGCTGACGATGGTGTCGAGCTGTTCGTCGCCCGCACCGGTTACACCGGCGAAGACGGCTTCGAGATCCTGCTGCCGCAGGATGCCGTGGTCGCGTTCTGGAACCGCCTGCTGGCCGCGGGCGTGAAGCCGGCGGGCCTCGGTGCGCGTGACACCCTGCGCCTGGAAGCCGGCATGAACCTGTACGGCCAGGACATGGACGAGGACATCAGCCCTTATGAAGCGGCACTGGCCTGGACCGTGTCGCTGGACGAAGGCCGCGACTTCATCGGCCGCGACGTGCTGGAAGCGCAGAAGGCTGCTGGCACCGCGCGCCAGATGATCGGCCTGGTGATGGACGAGAAGGGCGTGCTGCGCCACGGCCAGGCGGTGACCACCGCCAGCGGCCAGGGCGAGATCCTGTCCGGCACCTTCTCGCCAAGCCTGGCCAAGGGCATCGCGTTTGCCCGCGTGCCGGCCGGCGAACTCGGCGAGGTTACCGTCGATATCCGTGGCCGGCAGGTGCCGGTGCGCGTGGTCAAGTTCCCGTTCGTGCGCGAAGGCCAGGCCCAGCCCGGCGTGCTTGCCGACGCCTGATCCGAACATGCCGGCCGTCACTGACAGCAGTGGCGGCCGGTTGGTTACACTAGCCCCGTTTTTTCCACCCCTGCATATCTCTGGAGCAGTCCCATGAGCGAGATCCCCGGCGACCTCAAGTTCCTCAAGTCCCATGAGTGGGCCCGTGTCGAAGGCAACGGCCGCGTCACCGTCGGTATTTCCGACCACGCCCAGGGCCTGCTCGGTGACCTGGTCTACGTCGAGCTGCCGGAAGTCGGCGCGACCGCCAAGGCCGGCGAGCAGATCGCCGTCGTCGAATCGGTCAAGGCCGCTTCGGACGTCTACAGCCCGATCAGCGGCAAGGTCGTCGAGGTCAACTCGGACCTGTCCGACAAGCCGGAAACCATCAACGAAGATGCCTACGGCGAAGGCTGGATGTTCGTGGTCGAACTGACCAACGCCGAAGAGCTCAACGAGCTGCTGGACCCGGACGCATACGCCGAAGCCCTGGAAAACGAAGACCACTGAGTCGTCGTTCCCGGGTTCGGACACGGCCACCTTCGGGTGGCCGTTTTTGTTTTGGCGAACGCGCCGGACTCATGACGCAGGGTTCGCTGCACACCCTCGACGCGGTATCAGCCGACCTGCGGGCGGTGCCGACGGGCGTGCGCAGTTTTGCGCAAATCCGCGTTTCCACCCTGCGTCGGCGCGTCCGGATGTGAAAACTTTTCGCCCCCCGTTGCGGTGCCGTTGTGCTGGCGTTGGCACTGGCGACGACCGCCGTTGGCGATGCATGCCCGTCACTGCGAATCGCATCCATGCATCTGCGCGGAGTGCTTATTTCAAGTGTTTTTTGTTCAACGCATGCACTGCTGGCGTTGTCGCCAGCGTGCGTGCGTTGTGCTTTGAGGGTCGTTGCGAGCGGAGCGCAACGGCCGTGCAGGCGCCACCGGGAATGGCGCGGATGTGAAAATTTTTCGCGGGGGTTGTTGACAGTAAAAAAAACCGTGATTAGGTTTCGCCTCAGCAGACCTTGCCTGCCCAACCGAGTGCGCAGAATCAATCGTCCGATGCGAAGCAGCCCCTTCAAGACCACCGCGACCCTGATGACGGTGGACATGGCCCCGCTTCCCCCGGAGAAATGCAAGGCACCTCCCGTTCCGATGCCCGCTCCGCCGATCGAGGCGGGCATTGCCGCATCCGTAACGGCGCGCCTGACGCGCCGGCGGTCCCCGCACGCAGCACCTGCGGGTTTGATCCACCTGGGCGTTTCAACTCCCTATCACTGACGAGGAGCCATCCCATGGCAACCAAGAAAGCTGCGAAGAAGAAGCCCGCCGCCAAGAAAGCGGTGAAGAAGGTCGCGAAGAAGGCCGCTGCCAAGAAGGCAGTGAAGAAGGTCGCGAAGAAGGCGACCGCCAAGAAGGCAGTGAAGAAGGCTGCGAAGAAGGTCGCCAAGAAGACCACTGCGAAGAAGGCAGTGAAGAAGGCGGCGAAGAAGGTAGCCAAGAAGTCCACTGCCAAGAAGGCCGTCAAGAAGACCGCGAAGAAGGCCGTCAAGAAGGTAGCCAAGAAGACTGCCAAGAAGGCCACTGCCCGCAAGCCGGCCAAGAAGGTCGCCAAGAAGGCAGTAAAGAAGACTGCAAAGAAGGCGGTGAAGAAGACCGCCAAGAAGGCAGTCAAGAAGACCGCGAAGAAGGCGACCAAGAAGGCTGCCCCGAAGAAGGCAGCGAAGAAGGTTGCCAAGCGCAAGCCGGCCGCCCGCAAGAAGAAGGCCGCTCCGGTCGCTCTGCCGGCAACGCCGGCGCCGCTGATCTAAGTATTTCCCGATAGCCGCATCCTGAAACCCCTTCCCTGTTGCCCAGCAGGGAGGGGGTTTTTTTATGGGCGCTCGCCGCCATGGGCAACGGTAGAGTCGACTGCCAGTCGACTGCTTCACCGCCCTTGTAGGGTCGAGCACGCTCGACTCCATCGATCACCGGCGGTCGAGCACGGCGCTGTGCAGACGAACAAAAAGGGCGGCCCGCAGGCCGCCCCTCATGCTTACGGCACAGCTCGCCAGATCAGCGCGGCGACGCCACCGCGCGGTTGCTCGAAGCCCCCTTGCCCTTGCGCTTGTCCTGCTGCGCGGGGCTCGCGCCCTCGGCCATCAGGTTGTCGCTGCCGAAGTCGGTGTCCACGTCCAGCCAGCGCTGCGCCGGCAGGCCGAGCGCGGAATCGAGCACGGTCGGCAGCAGGCCACTGGGCAGGCCGCTTTCGCCGTTCCACATGATGGCGATGCCGAGATCGCGTTCCGGCACCAGCGCGACCAGGCCGCGATAGCCCTGCACCGCGCCGGCATGGAACACCACGTCGTGGCCGGCGTAGTCGAAGGTGCGCCAGCCCAGTGCGTAGCCGGCAGAATGCAGGCGCTCGCGGCGCCAGCCCGAACGCATCTCGCCGGGGGTGTTGATCAGGCTGGAATGCAGCGTCGCCAGCAGCGGTGCCGGCAGCACGTCCGGGCGGTGCCCGGTATGGGCCAGCAGCCACTGCGCCATGTCGCTGGCGCTGGCATTGACGCCAGCGGCCGGCGCGACGCGGTAGTAGGTCGGCTTCGGCGTCAGCGATACCCAGCCGTTGCGGCTGCGCACGTGCGGACGCGCCCAGCGCGAGCTGGCCTGGATGCCGGCCAGGCCGAGGCTGGCATCGTTCATGCCCAGCGGCTTGAAGATGCGGCGTTCGACCGATTGTTCGTAGAAGCTGCCCGAGGCGGCATAGACCACGTCGCCGATCAGGCTGAAGGCCACGTTCTGGTACGCGTAGCAGTCGCCCGGCAGGCACTTCAGGCTGGTGTTGGCCAGCTTCTGGGTCAGCGCGTAGTACTCGGCGTTGCCTTCGATGTCGCGGTCGTAGGCGTTGTAGGGCAGGCCGACGCGATGGCTGAGCACGTCGGCGACGGTCAGGCGGTCGGTGGCCTCCGGTGAGTTCAGGCGGAAGCCCGGCACATAGTCGGTGACCTTGCTGTCCCAGCGCAGGGTGCCGTCGTTGACCAGCAGGCCGGCCATGGTGCCGGCGAATGCCTTGGACAGCGACGCCAGGCGGAACACGGTGTGCGCATCGACCGGCAGCGGGTTGTTGACGTCGGTGACACCGTAGCCGCGCGCGCTGAGGATGCGGCCGCCCTGCACGATCGCCACCGCCATGCCCGGCACGCGCTCGCCATAGGTGAGCTGCTGTGCCATCGACTCGATGTTGGCGACGTTGAAGCCTGCGGCCGGGGCCTGCACCTGCGGCACCAGTCCGGTGCGGTAGGCCGCCGGCTGGGTGTGGGCGACGGCGGTGGCGGCGGTCGATTCGATGTTGGCCGGCATCGGTGGCAACGCCGGCGGGGTCTGCGCGGTGGTGGACAAGGCAACGGGCATCAACATGCCCAGCAAACCGGTGGCCGCCGAACGGATCGGACGGCGCAGGCTGTTCTTTTTCATCGGTTGGACCCGTGCGCGACTGCTGATGGCGATTCTAGCGCCGCTTTTCCCCTGTGCACAAACAAAGCGAAGATGAATGCGCATCTTGTTGAAAAAGTTGGAATTTTGACGCTCCAAATGCGTGTGTCGGAACGTGTCATCCGGACCTTCCGTAGACCTGGCCCCAACGTCCATCGGCGGTCGCCTGCTGGCGATGTTGCATTGCATTCGCTAACGTACGCGCTTCACTGCGCCCGGAGCCTGCGATGCCACTGTCCAACCGCCGTCTGTGGGCGAGGGACGCCGCGTGAGCGCGGCATCGGGCAAGGGGCCGCTGCGCGGACTGGTGGCGGCGCTGCGCGAGTCGCCGGCGCTGTGGTGGTCCTTCCTGTATTTCTTCTGCCTGCTCAGCGGTTACTACGTGCTGCGTCCGGTGCGCGAGGCGATGGCGGCCTCGGCAGACCTGGAAACGGTGTTCCCGCCGATCCTGATCGGCTGGTTCGACCGTCATGGGATCGCGTTGAAGGACTTCGTCCTGCAGTTCCTGTTCACCTGCGTGTTCGTGATCATGCTGGTGTTGCAGCCGGTGTACGGCTGGCTGGTCAGCCGTTTCCCGCGCCGGGTGTTCCTGCCGGCGGTGTATGGCTTCTTCATCGTCACCTTGCTGGGTTTCTACGTACTGTTCGACAGCGGTGTGCCGGGCCGCGGCATGGCGTTCTTTTTCTGGATCACTGTCTTCAACCTGTTCGCGGTGGCGGTGTTCTGGAGCTTCATGGCCGATGTGTTTTCCAACGCGCAGGCACGTGCCTTCTACGGTTACATCGGCGCGGCAGGCACCATCGGTGCCTTTCTCGGGCCGATCATCACCGGTGCACTGGTGCAGCGTGTGGGCATCGCCAACCTGATGCTGGTCTCGGCCGGATTCCTCGCCATCTGCCTGTTGAGCATCTGGCGACTGCGGCACTGGGCGGTGCTGCGTGAGCAGGAGCAGCAGCTGGTATCCGGCGAGCAGCCGATGGGTGGCAGCGTGCTGGACGGTCTGAAACTGATCGTGCGTGAGCCGTTGCTGCGCTGGCTGGCGATCATGGTGGTGTTCGGTGTGGGCGTGGGCACCCTGCTGTACAACCAGCAGGCCAGCATCGTGCGTGCGGCGTTCAACGATGCAGGCGCTGCCACGGCCTTCTTCTCGCGTATCGACCTGGCGGTGAACGCACTGGCGCTGCTGATGCAGCTTGGCCTGACCCGGTGGCTGCTGTCGCGTCACGGTATTGCGCCGGCCCTGTTGGTCCCTGGCTTTGCGATCCTGATCGGCTTTTCGGTGCTTGCCGCTTCACCCATGCCGTTGATGGTCGCAGTGGTGCAGGTGATGACCCGCGCCAGCGAGTTCGCATTGGCCAAGCCGGCACGCGAAACCATCTATACCCGCGTGGACCGGCAGTGGCGCTACAAGGCCGGTGCGGCCATCGATACCGTGGTGTACCGCGGCGCGGACCTGAGCTTTGCGTGGGTGCACAAGGGCTTGTCGCTGTTTGGTTCACACGTGGTGTTCATCGGCGGCGTGGTGGTTGCCGCGTGCATGACCGCCGCTGCATTCGGTGTGCTGCGCGAAGAAAAGAAGCTGCCGCGCGACCGCTGAGCCGCGCGGGGTCGGCTCCCTCTCCCACGGAGAGGGCTCTGACCCCATCACCCCATCCATCTATCCAAGGAACCGCCCATGTACTGGATCGCACTCGCCCTGACCCTGCTGGTCGCCCTGCTGCACGTCTATTTCCTCGTGCTGGAAATGTTCCTGTGGACGCGCCCGCTGGGCCTGAAGACCTTCCGCAACACGCCGGAGAAGGCAGAGACCACGCGCGTGCTGGCGGCCAACCAGGGCCTGTACAACGGCTTCCTGGCGGCGGGCATCGGGGTGGGGCTGGTGATCGATCAGCCGGTGCTGGTGACGTTCTCGCTGGCCTGCGTGGTGGTGGCCGGGTGCTATGGCGCGTACAGCGTGAGCCGGCGCATTTTCATGATCCAGGCCGTACCGGCCATTCTGGCGCTGGTGTCGCGAGCGCTCTGACGTGGGCGCGTGCTGGCAGGCGCCGCCGCTCAGCGGCTGATGGCGCGCATGAAGCCCAGCCACATTGGCACGGCATGCAGCGCCGCACCCAGCACGAACAGGCCCGTCAGCAGGTGTACGCGCCAGTCGTTGATACGCAGGAAGATGAATTGCTCAAGTGTGCGGCCCACCCAGAACACCGCCATGAAACCCAGCAGGACCAACCCCAGACGAGTGTCGACCAGGTCCGGGGCAAAGATCAGCGCGATCAGCCCCATTCCCAGGAACACATAGATCACGCGCAGATTGAGGATCTGCATGATCGCGCGGTTGAGCGTGCCGAGCTTGGCGAGCTCGCGTTTCCAGCCGAACAGCCGCCAGAACGCCAGATGGAAGGCGGCAAACCCCAGGCTGTGAATGCCTGCCAGGCGCACAAGCAGTTCAGTGGTCGTCATGGTTGATCAGCCTGTGCGCGGAGGGCGCGGCGATACCCACATTGCGATGGTCGCATGGAACACCTCGGTCCCTGCCGCATCGGTCACGCTGACCTTCACGGGCAGGTCGTAGCCGTCCGCAGCACTGACGATGGACAACATTGGCGTCGCCACGGCCTTCAACGTGCCCAAGGCCTTGGCCTGGTATTTCACGTCCATGCCCTTGGGGATCCAGCGCATGTCTGCCGGCAGGCTGGCGTCCACCATCACCCCGCCGACCAGCTCGGCCAGGTTGCACATCGCGATCGCATGTACCGTGCCAATGTGGTTGTTGATGCGGCGGTGCTGGCGGATCACGCCTTCGCAGCGGCCTGGCTCCAGTGCGGTGATGGTGGGCGCGATGCTGGCGAAGTAGGGCGCCTTGAAACACACCGCGCGCGAGAACAGCCAGCTGCCGGCGGGCCAGCGCTGCAGGCGGTGGTAGAGCGAGAGCAGGGGCGTGGACATGGTGGGTATTCCGGTCGGCGGATAAAGCGACGGCGGGCCGAGGCCCGCCGTCGAAGGCAACGCGTGTCGCGGGCGGTCAGGCCGCCTGCGAATGCGGGTCCTTGTGCTGGCGGTCGTAGTAACTGGCCGCGCGCAGTTCGTGGGTGTCGAAGTCGTCCACGGTGATCGTGTCCAGGGTCAGCGTGCGCAGCTCTTCCAGCAGGCTGCGCTCGTCCTGGGTGATCACGCCTTCGGCCACGGCTTCGTCCAGCTGCGCCTTGAAGTCCAGCGCCTCGATGCCCTTGCTCTTCAGCGCCTTCAGGAACTTGCGCTCCACCGGCTCGGCCATGATCGCCTTGCTCAGGTAGCTGTTGATGCGGCCACCCGGGTTGTTCTCGCACGGGGTCAGGAACACGCCATTGGCCAGGCGGTCGCGGGCTTCGTTCGGCGCCATCAGCAGGGCGGCGACGCGACGGCTCAGGCGGTCGCCCGGAGCCTCGGCACGACGGCCCAGCGGGAAGATCAGCGCCCACATCAGCCAGCCGATCGGACGGATCGGGAAGTTGCGCAGGGCGGCCGACAGCGATTCCTCGATCTTGTGCACACTGTCATGGAAGGCCCAGGCCAGCAGCGGCTGGTCGGCCTGCGGTGCGCCTTCGTCGTGGTAACGCTTGAGCATGGCACTGGTCATGTAGACATGGCTCAGCACATCGCCCAGGCGGCCGGACAGCGATTCCTTGAACTTCAGCTTGCCGCCGAGGGTCATCATCGAGATGTCGGCCATCAGCGCCAGGTTGGCCGAGTAACGGTCCAGCTTGCGGAAGTAGCGGCGGGTATAGGCATCGCCCGGGGCGGCACCGAAGCGGGCGCCGGTCAGGCCGAACCAGAACGAACGCACGGCATTGGAGATGCCGAAGCGGATGTGGCCGAACAGGCTGCGGTCGAACTCCTGCAGGCCGGCACGGGTGTCCGGATCCTGCGCCGCCTTCATTTCCTTCAGCACCCACGGGTGGCAGAGGATCGCACCCTGGCCGAAGATCAGCAGGCTGCGGGTCATGATGTTGGCACCTTCCACGGTGATCGCGATCGGTGCGGCCTGCCAGCTGCGGCCGGCGAAGTTGCGCGGCCCCAGGATGATGCCCTTGCCGCCGATCACATCCATCATGTCCGAGATCACTTCGCGGCTCATGGTGGTGCAGTGGTACTTGGCGATCGCCGACGGTACCGACGGCACGTCGCCACGATCGACCGCCGCAGCGGTAGCCTGCGACAGCGCGCTGATCTTGTACGCCTTGCCGCCGATGCGGGCCAGCGCCTCTTCAACGCCCTCGAAGCGGCCGACCGACAGGCCGAACTGCTTGCGGATGCGCGCATAGGCGCCGGTGACGGCGGCACCGGCCTTGGCACCGCCGCTGGCGGTGGAGGGCAGGGTGATCGAACGGCCCACGGCCAGGCACTCGTTGAGCATGTTCCAGCCCTTGCCGGCCATCGCGGCGCCACCGATCAGCTGGGTCAGCGGGATGAACACATCCTTGCCCTTGATCGGACCGTTCTGGAAGGTCGAGTTGAGCGGGAAATGGCGACGGCCGATTTCCACGCCGGCGGTGTCGCGCGGCAGCAGACCCAGGGTGATGCCGATGTCGCGGGTGTCGCCGATCAGGCTATCCGGGTCATACATGCGGAAGGCCATGCCGATCAGGCTCGCGACCGGGGCCAGGGTGATGTAGCGCTTGTCGAAGGTCAGGCGCACGCCGAGCACCTGCTCGCCGTTCCATTCGCCCTTGCAGACGATGCCGTAGTCGGGAATCGAGGTGGCGTCGGAGCCAGCGAACGGACCGGTCAGGCCGAAGCACGGAACCTCGCGGCCATCCGCCAGGCGCGGCAGGTACTGGTCCTTCTGTTCCTGGGTGCCGTAATGCACCAGCAGTTCACCCGGGCCCAGCGAATTCGGCACGCCAACGGTGGAGCTGACCACCGAGGACACCGAGGCCAGCTTCTGGATCACCTTGTGGTGGGCCAGCGCGGAGAAGCCCAGGCCGCCGTATTCCTTGGGAATGATCATGCCGAAGAACTTGTTCTTCTTGATGAAGGCCCACAGTTCCGGCGGCAGGTCGGCATGGACATGGGTGATTTCCCAGTCGTTGACCATGGTGCACAGCTCTTCGACCGGGCCATCGAGGAAGGCCTGCTCTTCAGCGGTCAGCTGCGGCTTGGGGTAGTTCAGCAGGATGTTCCAGTCCGGGTCACCGGTGAACAGCTCGCCTTCGAAACCGACCGAGCCGGTTTCCAGCGCGATTCGCTCGGTCTGCGACAGCGGCGGCAGCACCTTGCGGAACACCTTCATCATCGGGGCGGTCAGCAGCGGCTTGCGGATGAACGGCAGCAGCAGCGGCACGGCGATCACCGCCAGCACCGCGGCCGCGACGATCGTGGCGGTCTGGTTGACGTAGGGAATGAACCAGCAGGCGGCCAGCAGGGCCACGCTGATCAGCGTCCAGGTAACCAGCCGCATGCGGTGGTAGGCGACGAACGCGCCTGCCAGCAGCAGGGCGAGGAAGGGAAGAACGATGCTCATGAGCGTGCTCCGGTGACGTGCTCGTTTGTGGCGGACGAAGCTGCAGCATCCGCTGCGGGCAACACGTCCAGATAGTCCAACACAGTAGCGGTAAAGGCGTCGTTGTCATCGCCGGCGACCATATGCGTGGCCTGCGGCAGCTGTACATGGCGCGCGTGCGGCGCCAGCGCCAGGAATTCGGCCACGGTCTGCGGCGTGACCAGGTCACTGCGGCCGCCGCTGACCAGCAGCAGCGGGCATTTCACCTGGCGTGCGGCTTCGGCCAGCGCATCCTGGTGCTGCTCGCTGTCGCGGGCCAGCTCGGCCACCAGGCGCGGATCCCAATGCCAGCGCCAGCGGCCGTTGCCGTCCTCGCGCAGCAGTGCACGCAGCGACTGCTCGGACTTGCGTGGCCGGTGCGGCATGTAGGCCGAGATCACGTCGGCGGCCTCGGTCAGCGACGCGAAGCCATCGGGATGGGCGGTCATGAACGCAAGGATGCGTTCGACACCAGCGGTGTCCCAGCGCGGGGTGATGTCGACCAGCACCATTGCCGAGAACAGGCCGGGCCAGCGCGATTCGGCCAGCAGGCCGAACAGGCCGCCCATCGACGCGGCAACCAGCACCGGCGGGCGCGGTTGCTCGCCGGCCAGGACGATCAGGTCATCGGCGAACTGTTCGCCGTGATACGGCAGGTCGGCGGCATTCCAGTCCGAATCGCCATGGCCGCGGGCATCGTAGGCCAGGGTCTGCAGGCCGGCCGCGTTCAGCGCGCGCGCAGTGGCATTCCAGGCGTGGCGGGTCTGGCCAAACCCATGCGCGAACAGCACCCGGCCGCGACGGCCGTGGTCACTGGCGGTCGCTGCCAAACGCGCGCCATGGGCAGCGTCCAGGCGCAGGTCATGGAACGCAGCGGGAGTAGGGGACGTAACCATACCGGATAGTATGGATTGCTTGAGGGGGAAGTCAATACTGCATGGTATGGTGCACTGCGGCAGGGGGGCCGGCAGGGCCCGTAACGGTTTCCACCGCAACGGCGTACTGCAACGAACCCCGGCGTATGGTTAAATCAGCCCATGAATCAACCTGACGCTTCCGCCGGCGAACCGCGCGCCGGCCGCAACAGCCGCCTGAGTGCCGAAGACTGGGCCCAGGCGGCCCTCGACCTGATTGCTGAACAAGGTGTAGGTGCCGTCGCGGTGGAACCGTTGGCACGGCGCCTGGGTGTGACCAAGGGCAGTTTCTACTGGCATTTCCCCTCGCGCGATGCCCTGCTGCAGGCGGCGCTGGAACGCTGGGAACTGTTCGAACAGGAACAGGTGTTCGGCAGCCTCGAGGATGTGCCCGATCCGCGCGTACGCCTGCGCCAGCTGTTCCAGATGGTGGCGCACGAAGTGCAGCCGCACATCATCTACAGCGAACTGCTGAAGGCGCTGGATCATCCGATGGTGCGCCCGGTGATCGACCGCGTGTCGCAGCGCCGGCTGGACTATCTGATTGCTTCGTTCCGCCAGGCCGGGCTCAGCTCCACCGATGCGCGGCATCGTGCGCGCCTGGCCTATGCCGCGTATGTCGGCTTCCTGCAGCTGTCGCTGCAGCTGCAGCAGCCCAAGCAGGCCCGCGAGGATTTCGAGGCCTATGTCGAGCACCTCATCGAGACGCTGATTCCGAACGGCTGAAGATCGCCGTCCTGGTCACGAGAATGCCGCGGCACTGCCGCGGCTTTTTTCTTGCGTGCCATCCACGTATTGCCGGCGGCACAAAGAACAACGGCCCCTTGCGGGGCCGTTGCTGCATCAGCTGATCAGTGGATCGATCAGAACTTCTGCTTGTACTGCATGTACATGTAGCGGCCCGGCAGGTCGTACTGCGGGTCGAACATGTTGGCACGGACCGAGTAGGACACCGGCGGATCCTTGTCGAACGCGTTGTTCAGACCCAGCATGATGGTGCCCTTCCACGGGGTGTTGTAGCGCACCTGGATGTCGTGGTAGGTGGTCGATGCGATGTGGTTCTCGCCCTTCGCACCGTCGGAGCAGTACGGGAAGGTCTCCGGGTCCTGGGTCGGGCTGAACGGGCATTCTTCGCGCATGCCGGACTTGTAGCGCAGGCCCCAGTTGACGCCGAAATCACCGTAGCTCCAATCCACATACAGGTTGGAGCGGATGCGCCAGTACGGATCCTGGTCGCGGTAACGGCCCTGACGGCCTTCAACCGGCGAATCCTGGGTCGACTTGGTGTCCCACTTGGACAGATAGGTGCTGTCCCAGCTGATGGTGAACTGGCCGAACGAGGTCTCCGGCAGGCGGTAGGCCAGGCCCAGATCCCAACCTTCCACCTTGTACGATGCCAGGTTCTGCAGCGGCATGTTGACGTTGGTGATGGTGTAGCGCTGGTTGACGGTGCCGTAGTTCGGATCACGCGTGATCAGGCCGCAGTAGGCTGCCTGCTGCTGCGGGGTGCCGCCGTAGCAGTAGCTCATGATGTCCTGGATCGCCGGGCGGGTGATCGCGTCTTCAACCTTGATCTGCCACCAGTCCAGGGTGACGTTCAGGCCGGTGACGAAGCTCGGGCTCCACACCAGGCCCAGCGTCTTGCTGGTCGAGGTTTCCGGCTTCAGGTTCGGATTGGCCTGCCAGGTGAACGGCACAACCGTCTGCTTGCGGCCCGCACCGGCGCCCGGCTGAATGAAGTTGGCCGGGACGCCCTGTGCGGCACACTGTGCGGCAACCGCACCGGTACGCAGGCCTGCGTTGGACGAGCAGGGATCGATGTAGGTCTCGAAGGAGTCCGTGTCGCCGCGATACAGGTTGTTGATGCTCGGCGCGCGGAAGCCCTCGGAGTAGTTACCGCGGATCATCAGGTCGTCGATCGGCTTCCAGCGGAAGCCGAACTTGTTGTTGGTGGTGTTGCCGAAGTTGCTGTAGTCGGAGTAGCGCGATGCCACGCTGAAGTCCAGCAGCTTGGCGCCCGGCAGGTCCGCCAGCACCGGAATCGACAGTTCCACGAAGAACTCGTTCAGATCGTAGCCGCCCTTGGTCGGCGCCGCACCGTTGCCGGTGCTCAGGCCGGAAGCAATGAAGGCGTCCGGATCGAACTGGCCGGTTTCCTTGCGGTACTCGTAACCGGCAGCGAAGCCCAGCGCACCGGCCGGCAGCTGCACGATCTCACCGGAGATGTTGGCGTAGTAGCCCTTCGACACCAGGCTCGCCGAGTCGTGTGCGGTGAACGAGGTGTAGTCCAGAGCTTCCTGCGAGATCGAACCCAGGCCGCCCAGCGGATTGATCGGCACGCAGCCGGCAATGACGGCACCCGCCGAATTCAAGCAGACCGGCTTGCCATCGCGCAGAGCCGACGGGCCATAGGCCTCGGCCAGACGCTGCCTGTTGAACAGGCCGTAGGTCAGGTCGTTCTGGTCGGTCTTGTCGTAGCGGTAGCCGACGTCCCAGTCGAAGTTGCGATCGGCGAACTCGAAGAAGCCTTCGAAGCCACCATAGAAGTGCCAGTTCTTGACGTTCTGGTTGAACGAACGACCGCCGGATTCATTGAAGCGACGATTGACGCCGGTCAGTTCGACACCATACGGGTTGTACATGCTAGCCGCGCTCAGGCGCTGGCCGGTCACCGGCATGGAGGCCAGCAGCTGTTCCGACTTGCGCTCGTTGTACATCGCCTCGGTACGGAAGGTGATGTTGTCGGTCACGTTGTACGAACCCAGCACGAACAGCGAAGTGCGCTCGTTCGGGGTCAGCAGGTAGTTGTCCGGCGCGGTGTTGTAACCGTGGACGTTCGCATCGAACGGGGTTTCAACGCCATTGATGATGATGTACTGGTTGCCGTTGCGAACATAGCTGCCCGGGATACCGGTTGCGCTCTGGCCACTGAAGAACGGCGGGCCACCGGCGGAGATCTTGCGATCGCCGGCCATCACGGACTTTTCGTTGACGTAGGACGCGCCGACGGTGATCGAGGCGCGGTCGGTCACGGTGCCCAGGGTGAAGTCATACGCTTCACGCTCGCCGTCGCCGTCGCTGTACTGGCCCTTGTAGGCGTTGACTTCAGCACCATCGAAGTTCTGCTTGGTGATGATGTTCACCACGCCGGCGATGGCGTCCGAACCGTAGATGGTCGAGGCGCCGTCCTTCAGGATGTCGATGCGCTCGATCATCGCGGTCGGGATGGTGTTCAGGTCGACGCTGCCGTCCAGGCCGGTGGTCCAGCGGCGGCCATTGACCAGCACCAGGGTGCGCTCGGCACCGAGGTTGCGCAGGCTGACGCCGGCCGAGCCGTCACCGCCGTTGTTGAACGTACGGTTCAGGGCGGCGCCGTTGGCGGCGACGCGCTGCAGGATGTCGGCGACCGAGGTCACGCCCTGCTTTTCGATGTCGGCGCGGGTCAGGCTGAGCACCGGCTGCGAGGTTTCGATGTCGGTGCTCTTGATGCGCGAACCGGTGACCGAGATGCGGTCAAGGTTGGTCGCTTCCTGAGCCTGGGCGGTGGCAGTGGACGCCACACCGGCAACGAGCGCGACCAGGACGGCGTCGCGCAGCTTGTTGGACTTGAAGTTCATTGGCTCTCTCTCTCCAAGAAATCTTGGCTGGGTGATTGCCTGCGTACGGAGCGAAAAGGCGCTCCAAAAAACGCGAGGCTGAGCCGATAGTACTGGTGCGTTCCCAAAAATTAAAGGTGTGTTAATACAGGCCGTGGCAGGGCTGAATGCGATGGGGGCGGGTCGTTGACGTCATTGAATTCAACGACTTGAGGCCGTTCCAGCCCAGCTCGCCAGCCTGGCGTTAGTTTCATGTGAAAGAAAATATTTCGGTTGTTGCAGTGTGCAGGCGAAAGAATTCTTTCCGTCCATCGGCCATTCAGGATTGCTGCGGCGCAAAAAAGAACGGGCGCCCTGCGGCACCCGTTCCCATTCAACGCCCGGATTGTGAGCCCCGCCGGTGCTGTCCGGTCAGAGATCCTGCTCGTAGCGGACGTACGGCACGGTGCCGTCATCGTTGCTTTCATTGCGCGGCGAGAACGGATTCTTGCCGCGGCTGATCACGTTCTCGGCGCCGACGGTGAGCTGGCCGGACCAGGGAGTACGCCAGGTCAGCCCGATTCCCAGGCCTTCCCATTTGCCAGGCTTGCCCGGCACGTCGACGACACGCCCGATGATGCTGCCGGTGAAGTTGCCGTAGCCGGCGCCGATGCTCAGGCTCTTGGTGTCCCAGCGATCGACGATGGCCGGTGAGGCATCAGCCAGCGGTACCAGGCGGGCCTTGGCATAGGTGCCGGCGATGGAGACGAAGCCCTCGCGGCCGATGTTCTTCTGCGCGAACACGGTCAGGTCGTTCTGCTCGGCGCGCAGCGAAGGGGTCTTGTTCGGGCCTGACAGCCAGGCCGGCAGGGTTTCACGGCCGGTACCGGCGGTGATGCCCAGGCGGCTGTTGCCACGGTTCAGTGCGGCGGTGCCGGTGAAGCGGCGGCTGTTGAGGTCGTCATCGTCGCCGAGGCTGGCCAGCATGCAGTGACTGGCCAGGCCGCTGATGCTGGTTCCGCTGCTGCTGTTGCAGAGCAGGCCCAGCGAATCGCCGGAGGACAGGCCGAAGGCGGCATCCAGCGAGTTGCGGCCGAAGTGCCAGCGGGCGCCGGCTGCCTGTTCGCCGGTGGGTTCCAGATACAGCAGGGCCTCGACCTTGCCGCTGCCCTTGTTCCACACCGGCAGCACGGTACGGGTGTCCTTGCTCTGCGCATGCGCGCCCGCGATCGCGCCAAGGGCGATCAGCAGGGCCAGCGGTAGACGCAGGAAGGTACGCATCGGACCAGTTCAGACAGGGATGAACAACGGAAGTTCCCGCGGAAACGGGAACTTGATCGTAGGGCGTTTATGAATTCTTAACAAGCCTTGATCCCCCCAGATGCAAGACCAGCCGATTACTGAAGCCGTTCAGGTGCCGGCACAGTCCCCTCGGCACCGTGGAACAGTATGCCGAACTCCGTCAAAGGAAAGTGATACTCGCGCCCGCAGAATTCGCAGCGCACCTCGACTGCCTTGGTGGCTTCGGCGGCGGCACGGGCCTCGTCCTCACCCAGCGACTGCAGCATCGATGCGACCCGTTCACGCGAGCAGGAGCAGGCGAAGGACAGCGGCTTGCTGCCCATCCGCTCGGGCTTCTCCTCGTGGAACAGGCGGTGCAGCAACTGCTCGGCCGGGGTGGCCAGCAGTTCGGCCTTGCCCAGGGTCTCGAACAGGGCGCTGGCGCGGGCCCAGCCGTCCTCGTCGCCCTCGTCGCCCGGCAGCTTCTGCAGCAGCAGGCCGGCGGCACCGTTGCGGTCGGCGGCCAGCAGCAGGCGGGTCGGCAGCTGCTCGGACTGGCGGAAGTAGTCCTCGAAGGCTTCGTCCAGTTCCGATGCGGTCAGGCCGACCAGGCTCTGGTAGCGCTGCGGTTCGCGCGGGTCCAGACCCGGGTTCTCGATGGTGATCGCGAGCAGGGCGTCATCGCCCAGGCTGGACAGGTCGCGCGGCGCGTCGGCACCGTCGCTGAGCTGGGCGATGCCGCGCAGGGTACCGGCGGCAGTGCATTCGGCGAACAGCGTGCGCAGGGCGGTGCTGCTGCGCAGCTGGATCGACAGGCGGCCATCGATCTTGGTGTGGCCGGTGAACAGCGCCGAGGCCACGCAGGCCTCGCCGAGCAGCTCGGCCGCGGTATCCGGGTACTGGGCGTGGGACAGGATTTCCTGCCAGGTGGCCTGCAGGTGCACATGCACGCCGCGGACGCCGGCGTCGGGCAGCAGGAAGCGGATCAGGGAATCGGAGTTGGCGGTCATCGGCTCACATCGCGCGTAAACGGGGGCGGTTGCCGGATAATGCGCCGACAACCAGACAGAAGAAGGATGCACCAGTAATGGGGGCAGCGGGAGAGCAGCACAAGGTAGAAGCGGAGGTGGCCGCGCCGCGCCGGCGACGCTGGCGCTGGAAGCGGCTGCTGTGGCTGCCGGTGCTGCTGGCCGCCTTCAGCTGCCTGCAGGTACTGGTACTGCGGTTCATCGACCCGCCGGGGTCCATGGTGATGCTGTGGCGCTACGGTGAGGCGCTGGGTGAGGCGGACTGGTCCTATCGGCTGCATTACCAGTGGCGCGACCTGGACCAGATGGCGCCCAGCCTGCCGATATCGCTGGTGGCGGCCGAAGATCAACGCTTTCCCGACCACAATGGATTCGACCTGCAGGCCATTGAAAAGGCGCGCGACCACAACGCAAAGGGGGGCCGCCTGCGCGGCGCCAGCACGATCAGCCAGCAGGTGGCCAAGAACCTGTTCCTCTGGCAGGGCCGCAGCTGGGTCCGCAAGGGCCTTGAGGTCTGGTACACGGTGCTGATCGAAGCGCTGTGGCCGAAGGAGCGCATCCTGGAGATGTACGCCAACATCGCCGAGTTCGGTGATGGTGTATATGGCGCGCAGGCCGCGGCGCAGAAATTCTGGGGCAAGGACGCGGCTCGGCTGAGCCCGGCCGAAAGCGCGCGGCTGGCGGCGGTGCTGCCGGCACCACGGCGCTACAACGCGGCGGCGCCGGGGCCGTATGTCCAGCGGCGTGCGGCATGGATCCAGCGCCAGGCGCGACAGCTGGGTGGGGCAGCGTACCTGTCGGAGGAGTGAGGGCGCGGCCTGCCGGGTCTGCAGGTGGCGGCCCGCATGCGTGCCGGCAACGTACAATCCGGGCATGACCCGTGAACGGCTTACTTTTGTCATCGCCGCCTACAACGAGGCCCTGGCACTGCCGTTGCTGCATCCGCGGTTGTGCGCGGTGCTGGATGGCATGCCCGACATCGAAGGGCACATCCTGTATGTGGACGACGGCAGCCACGACGATACCTGGCCGGTGATCGCCGGCCTGGCCCAGGCCGATGCGCGGGTCTCGGCGCTGAAGCTCTCGCGCAACTTCGGCAAGGAGGCCGCGCTGACGGCCGGTCTGGACCTGGTGCGCGAGGGTGCGGCGATGATCCTCGATGCGGACGGCCAGGACCCACCGGAGCTGGTGCCGCAGTTCGTCGCGCGCTGGCGTGAGGGGCACGACAACGTCTATGGCACGCGTATGGCCCGCGATGGCGAGGCCTGGGTGAAGCGTGCCACGGCGGCGATGTTCTACCGGGTGATGGGGCGCCTGTCGCGCACGCCGATCCCTGCCGACACCGGGGATTTCCGCCTGTTGTCGCCCCGCGCGCTGAGCGCACTGCGCGAGATGCGCGAGCGCCATCGGTTCATGAAGGGTCTCTTCAGCTGGGTCGGGTTCAAGCGGGTGGCCGTGCCCTACCACCGCCATGCGCGCGTGGCCGGCACCAGCAAGTTCAGCCTGTGGCGGCTGTGGAACTTCGCCTTGGAGGGCATCACCGGTTTCTCTACCGTGCCACTGCGGGCCGCCACCTATCTGGGGCTGGCAACGGCGGCGGTGGCCTTCGTGTTCGGCCTGTGGGTGATCGTCAAGGCGGCGCTGTATGGCGACCGGGTGGCGGGCTGGCCGACGATGATGGCGGTGATCCTGTTCCTGGGCGGGGTGCAGCTGATCGCGCTGGGCCTGATCGGCGAGTACCTGGGGCGGCTGTATGAAGAGTCCAAGCAGCGCCCGCTGTACCTGGTTGACGCATGGCTAGCATCCACCGTGGCAGACTCGGCCCTGCAACCCACCCTCGGAGGGCAGGCGGATGACCACGGTACGGCAACTGTTGGACGGCAAGTCTCCTGAAGTACACGCAGTCGCACCGGATGCGGCGGTGATCGATGCGATCCGGTTGATGGCGGAAAAGGGTATCGGCGCGGTGCTGGTGATGGATGGGCCGCGACTGGTCGGGATCCTGTCCGAGCGCGACTACGCACGCAAGATCGTGCTGCGGGATCGTTCGTCGCGCGATACGGCGGTGGCCGAGATCATGACGGCGCAGGTGGTGACGGTGTCGTCGGGCGAGCAGGTGGAGCACTGCCTGCAGCTGGTGACCGATTTCCGTATCCGCCACCTGCCGGTGGTGGACGGCGCGCAGGTGCTGGGGGTGATTTCCATCGGTGACCTGGTGAAGTCGGTGATCGATGCACAGCGCAGGGAGCTGGATCAGCTGCAGCAGTACATCGTGGCGGGATGAGTTGTTCGCTGGCGGGCCTGCGGCCCGCCGGCCCGCTTTTCAAACCAGAGCCAGAGCCAGAGCGCAAGAGCAGCGCCTTCATGGTACGCCGGGAGGCTGAGGGCATGGGCGTGCAGGACATGCCGCAAGTACGTCCCTGTAGGCTCGATGGCGCCATCCATGGCGCCAACGGTCCTGCACGCCCATGCCCTCTACCTCTTGATACATTGCAGCGAGCGCGGTGAGATTCGCCGCAGACGATCTGCTTTTGGTAGCTGCCAACCTTGGTTGGCAACAGCTTTTGACTTTGCTTTTTTCTTTTGACTTTGAATTTCCGCTCTCGTTCCGCGCGCGCAGGAAACTGTCAGGAGGGGGATGGGTGGCCCAGGCAGGACCGTTGGCGCCATGGATGGCGCCATCGAGCCCCCATGGATGGGTTCACGGCGTGTCCTGCCTGGGTCACCCATCCCCCTTAAGCCACGATCAATGCAGGCGCCGTGAACAACGCTGTTAGCCTACTTCGCATACTGCCCACCGCAGTCGGCATCCTTGCCCGGCCCCAGTTCAATGGTCGCCAGCAGCGCCGCCGGCGGGGCGATGCTGCCCAGCGCCAAGGCCACCGCGCCACGAATGCCCAGCGCCTTGAAGTCCGGCCGGAACGAGGGATCCTTGAATGTGCCGGTGATGTGCAGCGGCGAACGCAGCACCAGGATGCTCTTGTCCTTCGGGCGCGGCTTCAGCAGCAGGTCGAGGGTCTCGTCGCGCAGGCTGACCGTGCCTTCGCCAATGATGATCGTGTCAGTGGTATCCACCGCCAGTGCCTGGCTGCTCATCAGGCCGTCGCGCACGCCGAAGTCGGCGAAGGCGCAGCGCAGGGGAATCTGCTTGTCACCGGTCACCAGGAACTTCAACGACTCGGTGACATCCAGCCCGGCCAGTTCCATCACCAGGTTGCCGACATGGCCGCGGCCCATCGCCAGGCCGACCTTGCCGCTGCTGCTGCCCAGCATCGCGGCGATCGAATTGCCGCGACCGCTCAGGTCGACTTCGCCGCCGATGCCGCCCTTGGCCTGCTCGGCCAGCTTTGCATCCGGGAACAGCTGGCCCAGCTGCACGCCGCGCACGGTGGCTTTCAGCGCGGTGCTGATCTGCGCCTGGCGCGCGTCCATGCGGATCGTGCTGCGGATATCGCCGCCGGCCACGCCGAAGTTCAGCGGGTCCAGCCGCAGCACGCCGTCATCCAGCAGCAGGTGCGCATCCATGTCGTCCAGCGGCAGCGAGGGTGCGTTGATGCGATGGGCCTTCCAGCGCACGTCGGCATCCATCGCACGCAGCTTGCCGAGGTTGTAGGGCGTGTCGGGCAGTACCCGGGCACGGGCGGCGATACGCGCGGCCTCGGCCTTCTGCTCGGCGTTCGCGGTCTCGCCGCTGCCGGTCTTCGGTGGTGCACCGACGAAGCCGGCCAGATCGTCGAAGTCCAATCGCCGGGATTCGAGCGTGGCCGTCAGCCGCGGGCGTGCACCGCTGACGTCGAACTGCAGGTTGCCACCGAGATCGCTGTCGCCGACCTTGCCGGTGAACTGCTCGTAGCGCCAGGTGTCGTGGTCGCGCTTGAGGCGGCCATTCAATGCGTATGGCGGCGAGGACGGAATGGCGATGCCGAGCAGCGGGTACAGGTCGGCCAGGTCCTGGCCACTGAGTGCGAACTGCAGGTCGAACACGCGCAGCTGGAACGGATTGGTAAGCGTGCCGCTGGCCACCGCGTGGGTTGCCCCGGCGCGGCCATCGAGGTGGATGCGGAACGGGTGGTCGCTGTCGGTCAGCTGCAGCGGTGATTCGGTGCCGCCGCGCAAGGTGAACGGATTGCCCTGCCAGCGGCCCTTGCCCTGCACCAGCAGCGGCGGTGCGGCATCGGCCTGTTTCGGCTGGCCGCTGCGCACATCCAGTCGGATGTCGGTGCGGCCGAGCGCATCCAGGAACTGCAGGCGGCCGTCGTCGATGCGCAGGCGCTTGAGCTGGGGGCCTGGCCCGCCAGCGCTGTCACCGAGGAAATCCCAGTTGCCTGGCTCGCCCTTGCGCGGGGCCGTTTGCAGCAGGACGTCCGGCCGGGTCAGGCGCACTTCTGGCAACTGCACGCTGCCACGCAGCAGCGGCCACACCCGCACGTCGATCTCGACGCGGTCGGCGCTGGCCATGTCCGGCTGTTTTGCCCAGCTGGCATTGGCGAAGGTGATAGCGTCGGCGCGGATCGTGCTGGTGCGGCCGAGATCCACATCCAGGTGGCCGATGTGCAGTACCCGGCCGGTACGCGCCTGCACGGCGCGTTCGACCGGCCCCTTGAACCAGTTCCAGTCCCACAGTGCGATCAACAGCAGGACCGCCGCCAGCAGGAAGATCAGGACCGTCAGCCAGCGCCGGCCGCGCGGGCCGGGTCGGCGGAGGCGCCAGCGGGAGGTGCGCGATGTGGCGGGGGAGGCGGCAGCATTCACGCTGCCATGGTTGCCCCCTCATCGTGGACGGGGCGCGAAGCACCCATGTGCGCGGTGTGCACAACCCGCGCGCGGGCCCCTGTCTTACAGCACCTGCATGGTGACCGCGACGAAGTGGCAGACGCTGCCGCCGATCACGAACAGGTGCCAGATCGCATGCGAATAGGGGATCGATTCGCGATGGTAGAAGTAGGTGCCCAGGGTGTATGACAGGCCGCCGGCCAGCAGCCAGCCCAGCGTCCAGCCGTCGATCGAGGCCAGCATCGGCTTGACCGCCACGATCACCAGCCAGCCCATGGCCACGTAGATCGCGGTGGACAGGCGCTTGAAGCGGCCGGTGTAGAACAGCTTGAACACCACGCCGGCCAGGGCCAGGGTCCAGATCGCCGCGAACAGCCCCCAGCCCCACGGACCGCGCAGGCCGATCAGGGTGAACGGGGTATAGGTGCCGGCGATCAGAACGTAGATCGCGCAGTGGTCGAACACCTTCAGGCGACCCTTGGCGATCGGGTGCTGGATGGCGTGATAGAGGGTGGAGGCCGTATACAGCAGCAGCAGCGCGATGCCGAACACGATGGCGCCGGCCAGCTGCCAGCCATCACTGTAGATGGCGGCCAGGGTGATCAGTACCGCGCCCGCGCCGAGGGCGAGCACGGCGCCCAGGCCGTGGGTCAGGGCGCTGGCGATTTCTTCGCGGATCGAAGCAACGGAAGTCGTGGACATGGCGTAGGCATCGTTCGCGGGGAGGGGGACCCGCACCCCCCTATCATCGCCGCGATGGGCGGCGCATGCACGCCCATCACCGTATGGTCGGTGAATCCCCGCGTTGCGCGGATGCGCCCGCGATCAGCAGATCCACGCCATGCGTGGATGAACCGCCGCGGGGCCCCTTGCGGTTCAGCTTGCCGATACCGTATGCGCCGCTTCGCGGGTGGCCGAGAAGCGCACATCCGGAGAACGTTCCTGCGCCAGCTGCAGGTTGACCCGGGTCGGTGCCAGGTAGACCAAGTGGCCGGCCGCGTCCAGCGCCAGGTTCAGCGCGTTCTTCTCGCGGAACTCTTCCAGCTTCTTCTCGTTGCTGCAGTGGACCCAACGCGCGGTGGTCACGCTGACCGGCTCGAAGGTGGCTTCCACGCCGTACTCGTCCTTCAGGCGATAGGCGGCCACGTCGAACTGCAGCACGCCCACCGCACCCAGGATCAGGTCGTTGCTGGTGAGCGGACGGAAGAACTGGGTCGCACCTTCTTCGGACAGCTGGGCCAGGCCCTTCTGCAGCTGCTTGAGCTTGAGCGGATCGCGCAGGCGTGCACGGCGGAACAGTTCCGGGGCGAAGTTGGGAATACCGGTGAAGGTGACCGCTTCGCCTTCGGTGAAGGTATCGCCGATGGAGATGGTGCCGTGGTTGTGGATGCCGATCACATCGCCCGGCCACGCCTCGGCGGCGATCTCGCGGTCGCTGGCCATGAAGGTCAGCGCATTGGCCAGCTTCATCTCCTTGCCGGTACGCACGTGGAAGGTTTTCATGCCGGCGCTGAAACGGCCCGAGCAGACGCGCATGAACGCCACGCGGTCGCGGTGCTGCGGGTCCATGTTGGCCTGGATCTTGAACACGAAGCCGGTCAGCTTGTTTTCTTCCGGTGCGATCTCGCGGCCGGTGGTGGAGCGCGCCTGCGGTGACGGCGCATGTTCGACGAAGAAGTCCAGCAGCGGCTGCACGCCGAAGTTGTTCACGCCCGAACCGAAGAACACCGGGGTCTGCTTGCCGGCGCGGTACGCGTCCAGGTCGAAGGGGTGGCTTGCGCCCTGCACCAGTTCCAGTTCGTCGCGCAGGTCGGCCAGCATCTGCGCACCGATCTTCTCGGCCAGGCCGGGGGCATCGATGGACGGGAAGATGGTCGAGTCCTGGCGGGTGAAGTTGCGGCCCGGTTCGTACAGGTGCACTTCGCCGGTCAGCAGGTGCACCACGCCCTTCAGGCGCTGGCCCATGCCGATCGGCCAGGTCACCGGGGCGCACTGGATGCCGAGCACGGTTTCCACTTCATCCAGCAGCTCGATCGGGTCCTTGCCCTCGCGGTCGAGCTTGTTGATGAAGGTCATGATCGGGGTGTCGCGCAGGCGGCACACTTCCATCAGCTTGATGGTGCGCTCTTCCACGCCCTTGGCCACGTCGATCACCATCAGCGCCGAGTCCACCGCGGTCAGCACGCGGTAGGTGTCCTCGCCGAAGTCGGCGTGGCCGGGGGTGTCGAGCAGGTTGACGATCTTTCCTTCGTACGGGAACTGCATCACCGAGGAGGTGACGGAGATGCCGCGCTCCTTTTCCAGTGCCATCCAGTCGGAGGTGGCGTGGCGGGCGGCCTTGCGGCCCTTGACCGAACCGGCCATCTGGATCGCGCCTCCGAACAGCAGCAGCTTTTCGGTCAGCGTGGTCTTGCCGGCGTCAGGGTGGGAGATGATGGCGAAGGTGCGGCGACGCGACGCTTCGTTGGCGACTTCGGACATGGCAGTGGCGCCCGCCCGGGGCGCTTTTCAAAGAGATAAGCGCCCGATTATACCGGCCGGCGCCGGTCAGCGCCCGATGCCGCCGTCTGCCCCGGCCTGGCGGGCGAACTGCAGCTGACCCTGTGCGGCGAAGATGCGCACCGGCACCGAGCGCAGGCCCATTCCGCGGTTGACCTGCACCACGAAGTGCAGGTGCGGGGCACTGCTGTAACCACTGTTGCCGGACAGGCCGATCGGCTGCCCGGCCTGCACCGCCTGGCCGCGACGCACGCGCATGCCACCGGCCTGCAGGTGGCCATACAGGGCCATGCTGCCGTCGCTGTGCAGCACGCGGATGAAGTTGGCACGGGCACCATCGCGTTCGCGGTCCTGCCCGTTGCCACGGAAGCCATCCTGGATCTGCATCACCGTACCCTCGCGCGCGGCCAGCACCAGGGTGCCCTCCGGCAGTGCGAAGTCGACCGCCTCGCGGTTCTCCTCGTCATCGTGGCTGAACCGGCCCTGCGGCGCCTGGTCCACGCGCAGGCGGGCCGCATCGAACGGCAGGCGATAGGCGACATCTTCGGCCTGTGCGGCCGGGTTGCCCGGCACCGACTGCAGGCGCAGATCGAGCATGCGGCCATCGATCGGGGCGGGCAGATGGCCGACCACCAGGCTGCTGTCACCCTGCAGCAGTGATTCGACCGGGAGACCCTCGACCGGGTGTCCCGGCGCCGCGCGCAGTTCGATCTGCAGCGGCCCCGCCAGCCCGTTGTCGATCCGCGCCTGCCAGTGTTCGCCCACCGGCTGCAGGCGCAGCCGAGCCATCGGCGTGGCATCCCGGGCCGATTCCCCAGCAATGGCGGGGGCGGCCTTGGGCACCAGACCCCAGCCCTGGCGCCAGTCGCCTGCATGGGCCGTCGCGCTCGCCAGCAGGCACAGCAGCAGGCAGGTCAGGGGCAGGCGTGGCATCCGTGGTTCCGGTCAAAGGGGGCCGCCGGGACTGTATCCGATCCTGAACGGGACGACCGGGACGGCCTTCGCAGAGTTCATCCGCAAATATCCATCGCTTTATCCGCATGAAGGGATTGACAGTGCTGGAAAGGGCTGGCATCGTGGCCCCACCATCGAGACCGGCAGAGGGACAGGCCCTTTGAAGCCGGGGCAGCCCGCAGGCGCGCAAGCGACTGCGTAGGTGCCAAATCCTGCGGGGACCGTGGCGTCCACCGAAAGATGGTTCGAACCATGCACCCCACGTGCATCTCGAACGCGGGCCCCGCGAAGGCTCGATGGCCGATTCCCCAACCGGATCCCGCCATGAGCTTCGCTGCCAGTACCGCACTTCGCCCCGAACCCTTTGTCCCCGTCAGCGTGCCGGTCGATGACCGCGTGCATGCCGAGCGCGGTGAGTTCGCCGCGGTGCTGTCGATGCGCCACGCCGGCCCCAGCCCGGTGCGCCTGCGCTATGAGTGGGTCGGCCCGGCGAATGCGCCGGTGGTGGTGCTGGCCGGTGGCATTTCCGCCCACCGCCATGTGGCGTCCAACCCGCAGTTCAGCGAGAAGGGCTGGGCCGAGGATCTGGTCGGCAAGGGCCGCGCGCTGGACTCACAGCAGCTGCGCGTGCTGGCCTTCGACTTCATCGGGGCAGATGGCGCGCTGGACGTTCCGATCGATACCGCCGACCAGGCCGATGCGCTGGCGCTGCTGCTGGATCATCTCGGCATCCGCGCGCTGAAGGCGTTCGTCGGCTATTCGTATGGCGCGCTGGTCGGCCAGCAGTTCGCGATCCGCCATCGTGCCCGCGTGCGCCAGCTGGTGCTGGCCAGCGGCGCGCATCGCCCGCATCCGTATGCCGCGGCCTGGCGCGCACTGCAGCGCCGCGCGGTCGCGCTGGGCCAGCTGCAGTGCGGCGAAGACCACGGCCTCGCCCTGGCCCGCCAGTTCGCCATGCTCAGCTACCGCACCCCGGAAGAATTCGGCGAGCGCTTCGATGCCGCGCCGGAAGTGATCAATGGCCGCGTGCGCGTGGCCGCCGAAGACTATCTCGACGCCGCCGGGGCGCAGTACGTCGCGCGCACGCCGGTAACCGCCTACCTGCGCCTGTCCGAATCGATCGACCTGCACCGCGTGGACCCTGCCGCGATCCTGCCGCCGACCGTGGTGGTGGCCGTGGAGGGCGATCGCCTGGTGCCGCTGGCCGATCTGGTCGGCCTGGTTGAAGGACTGGGCCCGCGCGGCAGCCTGCGCGTGCTGCGCTCGCCCTATGGCCACGACGCCTTCCTCAAAGAAACCGATCGCATCGACGCGATCCTCGCCACTGCCTTCCGTACCTCTGGAGAGTCCGCATGAGCCTGCACGCCAACGAGCCGTCCTGTAGCCGTACCACTGCCGCTGTCCGTGCCGGCATCGATCGTGATACCGCGCATGGTGCGGTCACTCCGCCGATCGTGTTGTCGTCGAACTTCAGCTTTGAAGGCTTCGGCAACAAGCGCCAGTACGACTACACGCGCAGTGGCAACCCGACCCGCGACCTGCTGGGTGAAGCACTTGCGGAACTGGAGGGCGGCGCAGGTGGGGTCGTTACCGCCACCGGCATGGGCGCGATCAATCTGGTGCTGAACGCGCTGCTGCAGCCGGGCGACACCCTGGTGGTGCCGCACGATGCCTACGGTGGCAGTTGGCGGCTGTTCAACGCGCTGGCGAAGAAGGGCCACTTCGAACTGGTCACCGCCGACCTGACCGATCCGCGTGCGCTGGCGCAGGCACTGGCCACCCAGCCGAAGCTGGTGCTGGTGGAAACCCCATCCAACCCGCTGCTGCGCATCACCGACCTGCGCTTCGTCATCGATGCCGCGCACAGGGCCGGCGCCCTGGTGGTGGTCGACAACACCTTCCTGTCGCCGGCCCTGCAGCAGCCGCTGTCGTTTGGCGCGGACCTGGTGCTGCATTCCACCACCAAGTACATCAACGGCCACAGCGACGTGGTCGGTGGCGCAGTGGTCGCGCGCGATCCGGCACTGCACGAGCAGCTGGTGTGGTGGGGCAATGCGCTGGGCCTGACCGGCTCGCCGTTCGATGCGTTCCTGACCCTGCGCGGCCTGCGCACGTTGGATGCGCGCCTGCGCGTGCACCAGGAAAATACCGCCTCGATCGTTGCCCTGCTGGACCAGCATCCGGCGGTTGGCGCGGTGTACTACCCGGGCCTGGCCGATCACCCGGGCCAGGCCATCGCCGCACGCCAGCAGGATGGCTTCGGCGCGATGCTGTCGTTCGAGCTGGCGCACTGTGCCGGCGACGATCCGCATGCGGCGGTGCGCGCGTTCGTTGATGGACTGCGTTGTTTCACCCTGGCCGAATCGCTGGGTGGCGTCGAGAGCCTGATCGCGCATCCGGCGACCATGACCCATGCGGCGATGACCGCCGAAGCGCGTGCGGCGGCCGGCATCAGCGAAGGGCTGCTGCGCCTGTCAGTGGGCATCGAGGCCGAGCGTGACCTGCTGGCCGATCTCGGCGCGGCGCTGCAGCGCGCCGAAGCGGTGATCGATGCCGCTGCACGCCGCAAACAGGTGGTGGACGCATGAGCGCACTGGCCGCTGACATTCCTGCGCTGGGCGCGGGACGCCTGGCGCTGCTCGGCACCGGCACGGTGGGTTCGGCCTTCGTGCAGCGCTACCAGGCGCTGCAGGCACGCGGGCTGGAATTGCCCAGCGTGCAGTGGCTGGCCAATTCGCGCACTGCGCTGGAGATCGATCGTGACCTGGCATTGCCGTTGGAGCTGGCACGGCGTGCACCGCGTGATGGCCACAGCGCTCCGCCGTGGGCCAGCGCCGAAGGACTGGAGCGTGGCGACGTGGTGGTTGACGCGACCGCCAGCGAAGACGTGGCTGCACGCCACGTGCAGTGGCTGGCGCGCGGCGTGCACGTGGTGACCGCCAACAAGCTGGGGCGAGGCGCGCAGCTGGCGCGCGCGCAGGCAATTGCCGAAAGCTGCGCCGACAGCGGTGCACGCTACGGCGACAGCGCCACCGTGGGGGCAGGCCTGCCCCTGCTGAGCAGCCTGCGCGCGCTGGTGGCCGGCGGTGATCATATCCATGCCATCGAGGGCGTCCTGTCCGGATCACTGGCGTGGCTGTTCCATCGCTACGATGGCCAGTCACCGTTCTCGGCCGCAGTGCGCGAAGCGCTGGCGGCAGGCTACACCGAGCCGGATCCGCGCCTGGACCTGTCCGGCGAGGATGTACGCCGCAAGCTGCTGATCCTGGCCCGCAGCAGCGGGTTGGCGCTGGACGCGTCGCAGGTGCAGGTGGATTCGCTGGTGCCTGAAACGCTCGCCGCGTTGCCGCTGGAAGATGCGGTAGCCGCGCTGGAACAGCTGGATGCGCCGCTGCAGGCACGCTGGCAGCAGGCGCGCGACAACGGCCGCGTGCTGCGTTTTGTCGGTCGCGTCGATGGCCAGGGTGCGCAGGTGGGCCTGCGCGAGCTGCCTGCCGATCATCCATTGGCGCAGGGCGCGGGCACCGACAACCGCGTGGCCATCCACAGCGATCGCTATCAGCGCCAGCCGTTGTTGATCCAGGGACCGGGCGCGGGCGCGGAAGTCACCGCCGCCGCGTTGCTGGATGACGTGCTGCGCATCGTGCGGTAAGGGATCGCCGGGCATCGCCCGGCGCGCCCCCCTCAGCGCGACTTCAAGGCCTTCAACAACGCGGCGTTGAACTGTTTCGGATCCTGCACCTGCGGCGAATGGCCCAGCCCGGCGAACTCGACCAGCGTTGCGCCGGGAATCGCCGCCGCCGCGGCCTTGCCCAGCACCGGGTAGTTGCCCAGCGTGGCCTTCAGCGCCGGTGATGCGCGGTCGCGGCCGATCGCCGTGCGGTCCTTCTGGCCGATGAACAGGGTGGTCGGTACCTGCAAGTGCTTCAGTTCGTAGACCACCGGCTGGTTGAACACCACGTCCGAGGCCAACGCCTGGCTCCAGGCAACGGCCTGCTTGCCCGGCCCTTCGTACATGCCCGACTGCATCCGGGCCCACGGCTCGTAGTCGGCTTTCCACTGGCCATCGTAATAGACGTCCAACTGGTAGCGCCGGATGCTGTCGTAGCTGGTTTTCAGTTCGCCGGCATACCACTCGTCGACGCTGCGCCACGGCACGCCCAGCGCCTTCCAGTCTTCCAATCCGATCGGGTTGACCAGTGACAGGCTGCGAAGGTCCTGCGGGTACATCAGCGCATAGCGCACGGCGAGCATGCCGCCCATCGAATGGCCGACCAGGTGCACCGGCACATCACCCAGCTGCAGCTGCTGCAGCAGGGCGTGGGTGTTGGCGGCGAGCTGAGCGAAACTGTACTGGTAGCGCTCGGGCTTGCTGGATTTGCAGAAGCCCACCTGGTCCGGTGCGATCACCCGGTAGCCCGCGGCCAGCAGCGGGGCGATGGTCTGCTGCCAGGTGGCCGCGCAGAAGTTCTTGCCGTGCAGCAACACCACCACCCCGATGGCCCGTCGTTTGGGCAGGACATCCAGGTAGGCCATTTCCAGCGGCTGCTGCTGCGATTCCAGCGCGAAGGTCTTCACCGGATAGCCGTAGTCGAAACCTTCCAGCCGCGGACCATAGGTCGGCGCGGCCAGGGCGGACATCGGCAGGCAGGCGAGCAGGGCGGCAGCGAGCAGGCGCATGGCGTTCTCGGGGGCGAGGGAGCCTCCAGCGTAATGCATCCCGTCAAGCGAAGCCGAGCATGGGCTCGGCTCTACACCTCAACACTCGATGACGTTCACCGCCAGGCCGCCGCGACTGGTTTCCTTGTACTTGTCCTGCATGTCGCGGCCGGTATCGCGCATGGTCTTGATGACCTTGTCCAGCGATACCTTGTGCTTGCCGTCGCCACGCATGGCCATGCGCGAGGCGTTGATCGCCTTCACCGCGCCCATCGCGTTGCGCTCGATGCACGGAATCTGCACCAGGCCGCCGATCGGATCGCAGGTCAGGCCCAGGTTGTGTTCCATGCCGATTTCCGCGGCGTTCTCGATCTGGCTCGGGTTGCCACCCAGCGCCGCGACCAGGCCGCCGGCCGCCATCGAGCAGGCCACGCCCACTTCGCCCTGGCAGCCCACTTCGGCACCGGAAATCGAGGCGTTCTCCTTGTACAGGATGCCGATCGCCGCCGAGGTCAGCAGGAAGTCGAACACGCGCTGCTCGTTCGCGCCGGGGCAGAAGCGGTCGAAGTAGTGCAGCACTGCAGGCAGCACGCCGGCGGCACCGTTGGTCGGCGCGGTCACCACGCGGCCACCGGCGGCGTTTTCCTCATTCACTGCCAGCGCGTACAGATTGACCCAGTCCAGCGTGGTCAGCGGGTCGCGCATTGCTGCTTCCGGCTTCGACGACAGTTCGCGGTACAGCGCCGGTGCGCGCCGGCCGACCTTCAGGCCACCCGGCAGCACGCCTTCCTCGCGGATGCCGCGCGTCACGCACGATTGCATCGCGCTCCAGATCTCGCGCAGCTGGGCGCGGATCTCGTCCTCGCTGCGCCAGCACTTCTCGTTCTCGAACATCAGCTGGGCGATGCTCAGGCCGCTGCGTGCGGTCTGCGCCAGCAGCTCGTCGCCGCTCTTGAACGGGTAGGGCAGCGGCGTCTCGTCGGGCACGATGCGGTCATCGGCCGCGTCGTCCTGGTTGACCACGAAGCCGCCACCAACGGAGTAGTAATCGCGGGTGGCGATCACTTCGTCGTCGGCGTTGTACGCGGTGAAGCGCATGCCGTTGGTGTGGTACGGCAGCTTCTGGCGCTTGTTCATGCCGAGGTCGCGCTTCTCGTCGAAGGCGATCTCGTGCTGCCCCATCAGCTGGATGCGCTTGCTGCTGCGGATGCGCTCCAGGGTGGCCGGGATGATGTCCGGGTCGATCAGGTTCGGCCGCTGGCCTTCCAGGCCGAGCAGGATCGCCTTGTCGGTGCCGTGGCCGCGGCCGGTCAGCGCCAGCGAGCCATAGACATCGGCGCGGATGCGCGCGACCTCGTGCAGGCGGCCCGGGTCGAGCAGCCAGCGATGGATGAATCGCTCGGCGGCCTTCATCGGCCCGACGGTGTGCGAGGAACTCGGACCAATGCCGATCTTGAAAACGTCGAACGTGCTGACAGCCATGGATGCCAAACTGCGGGTACCGGACAAGCCGCTATTCTAGCGGCTTGCCGGGCCATCCGATGGCTGCGGCGCAGCATTTCCGCCACGGGAGCCGAACCGGTGTTGACCCTGATCCAGCGTGACGATTGCCACCTGTGCGACCTGGCCCTGGCCGAACTGGCCAAGGCGCGGGCACCGGAGTTCGAATCGGTGTTCCTGGACGACCAGCCTGCGCTGGAGGCGTGCTATGGCGCGCGGGTACCGGTGCTGCGCGACGAGGCGGGGCAGCGCGAGCTGGACTGGCCGTTCGATGCGGCCACCGTGCAGGCCTGGCTGGCCGAATGCGATCAGGTAGTGCCGGCCGCTGGCCGGCAACCACCCGATATCCGTTAATGCCGGGCAGCGCCCGGCACTACCGGGATCGTCTTACTTCGCGTTGAACTTCACGATCGTGCTGATCGCGGTCTCGTCCGGAATGGTCTTGGTGTCGGCCCAGTCACCGCCGCCGACGCCGAAGTCCAGGCGCTTCACGGTGGCCTTGCCGGTCAGCACCGGCTGGGTGCCCGGCTTCCAGGTGAAGGTGAGGGTGACCGGCTTGCTGACGCCGCGCAGTTCCAGGGTGCCATCGGCGGCGAACTGGTCGTTGCCCACCGCGCGGAAGCCCTTGGCGGTATAGCGTGCGGTGGCGAACTTGCCGACGTTGAAGAAGTCGGCGGTCTGCAGGGTCGAGTCGCGGTCGCTGTTGCCGCTCTTGGCACCGGCCAGCGGGATCACCACGTCCAGCGAACCGGCGGCCGGGTTGGCCGGGTCGAAGCTGAGCTTGGTGGCGAAGCCCGGGAAGCTGCCGGTGAACACTTCACCGTCGTACTTGGTGGCAAACACCAGGATCGAACCGGCACCGGGGGCCTGTGCGTAGTCGGCGGCGAGCACCGGGGCAGTGGCCAGCATGCCGGCCAGGGCGGCGGCCACGGCGGCCGGGGTGGTCAGTTTCAGGGTCATCGGTCAGTCCTTCTGAGGGGAGGCGAGCCAGCCGCGCGGCAACATGCGGGACAACGTTGCATCGCGCTGGAACAGGTGGTGGTAGAAAGCCGCGCCGGCATGGGCCAGCACCACTGCGATCAACAGCCAGAAGCCGTATTCGTGGATGGCATGGGACACCGCGACAACCTGCGGGTCGGGGCCGCTCAGCTTGGGTACGTCAACCAGCCCGAACCAGCGGAACGGGCGCAGGCCACTGGCCGAGTCGTACAGCCAGCCCGACAGCGGAATGGCGAACATCAGCACATACAACAGCACGTGGGTTGCACTGGCGATGCGCTCCTGCCAGCTGGGCACACCCGGCACCGGCTTGGGCACGCCGGCATAAAGGCGCCAGCCGAGGCGGAACAGCACCAGCGCCAACACGGTGATGCCGATGGACTTGTGCGCGGTGTAGACCCAGAAATACTTGGGAGTCTTGGGCAATTCACCCATGGTAAGGCCGACCACGCCCAGGGCGAGGATCAGCAGTGCGATCAACCAATGCAGGATCTGGCTGACACTCCCCCAGGCGGCGGGGGTGTTCTTGGCGGTCATGAAAGGTCCTCTAGCGGGCCGTCTTGGGGGCGGAGTGCGGGGCGGGAGCGGGAGTTCCCGGGGCGTCGCTGCGGTCGAGAGTGGCCTCAGCCTCGATCCTCAGCTGTACGGCATCACCGATGACGCCCGGCCAGGCGGTGATGCCGAACGCGCGCCGGCTCAGCGTGGTGCTGGCGGAAAAACCGGCGGTGCGTCGAAATGGGGGAAGGGGATAGCGCTTGATGGCATTGAGGGTCACCTCCAGCGTGATCTCCTGGCTGATCCCGCGCAGGGTGAGGGTGCCGATCACGTGGGCACGCCTGGCATCGATCGGTTCCACGCGGCTGGAGACGAATCGCGCGTTCGGGAATCGTTCGCCGTCGAGCAAGCTGCGGGCCAGCGTAGCCTGGTTCCACTTGGCGTCGCCGAGGTCCAATCGCGATACGGGCACCTCGACGTCCAGCGTGGCTTCGCGCCAGTTGTCGGGATCGAACTGAAGGCGGCCTTCACTGCCCGAGACCGTGCCCATGGCCTGCGAGTAACCCGCGTGATCGATGCTGAACAACACCCGGGTATGCACCGGATCAAGGCGATAGGTGTCTGCATCCGCCCAGGCGGGGGCGGTGGCGAGCAGCATCGGCAGCAGGGCCAGGCAGGGACGCATCGATGGCGGGCTCCGGAAGGGGGACGTTGCGATCATACGCACAGGCCCCTGCCAACGATGCGTGCATGGCTGCAACAGTTCGTGGTGCCACTGCCCGTGGAAACAGGCTGTTGCAGTCATGAACCCGGGCCTGTGTGACAATCGGCCCAGGACAGGGGGATCAGGATGACGAGCGGCTGGCGCCTGTGGTGGCGAGGCATCGCGGGAATGGGGCTGCTGCTGATGGCGTTCGCCGCAGCGGCTGCGCCCCTTGAAATGGCGGAAACACCACGCCTGCGCCGTTTCGGCGCGGCCGAAGGCATGCCCTCGCGCATGGTGCTGGCGCTGGCCGAGGATCGCCAGGGCCACGTCTGGGCCGCCACCGATGGCGGCCTGGTGCGCTACGACGGCAATGGCCTGCGGGTCTGGGAGCACGATCCGGAACAGCCGGGCTCGCTGCCGGGCAATGAGATCGAGACGCTGCTGGTCGATCCGCTGGACCGCGTCTGGGTGGGCATCAATGGCAAGGGGCTGGCCCGCCTGGATGCCGACCGTGAGCGCTTCAGGACCTTCGATGCGGTCAATGGCCCGTGCCTGGGCCAGTTCTGGACGCTGGCCTACGCCGAGAACGCTTTGTGGATCGGCACCAGCAGCCAAGGGATCTGCCGGTTCGGAGAGGACGGCAGCCTGCGCTTCTTCAAGCATGATCCTGCGCGCGCGGACGGCCTGCCCAGCAACACCATCTACAGCAGCCTGGTCGATGCGCGCGGGCGCCTGTGGATCGGCACCGAGGCCGGCGTGGCACGCTGGAACGGCCATGGGTTCGAGCCGGTGGCGGCGCGGGAGCTTGGCACGTTGAGCGTGCTGCGGATGGGCCGCGATCCGGATGGCTCGATCTGGATCGGCAGCCAGAACGACGGACTCTATCGCATCGATGCGCAGGACCGGGTCAGCCGCCCGCGGTGGACCGACAGCGCCCGCCTGCGTTCGGCACTGGTACTGGCCGACCGCCAGGGCGGCTACTGGGCGGGTACGTCCGACGGTCTGCTGCGCGGAGATGCCAGTGCGTTGTGGCGGCTCGACGGCGACCGCGGCAGTGGTTTCCTTACCGCCCAGAGCGGTGTGCTCGATCTGCTGCAGGACCACGAGGGCGGAGTGTGGGTGGCGCTGCTGACCCAGGGGCTGGCTTACCTGCCGCCGGACTGGCGCCGCTTCTCGATCTGGAACCAGCTCGATGGCAAGCCGTTGGACAGCCAGTACCTGCTGAGCGCGGCCAGCGACGGCCAGGCGTATTACGTGGGCTCGGCGCACGGCGTGTACCAGCTGGATGCGCACGGCACGCTGCGCCTGCTGGCCAGCGACCGCCAGATTGGCAGTGGCGCGGTGTGGTCTGTACTGCCGCGGCCGGACGGGCGCCTGTGGCTGGGCCGTGCCGGCCGCATCAGTGTGTACGACCCGGCCAGCCGCGCGCTGCAGGATTGGCGGATCGACGGTGGCGCCGACCTGCGCCAGCGTATCGATCTGATGCGGCAGGCCCCCGATGGCACGGTCTGGCTGTCGGTGATGAACCTGGGCCTGCAGCAGCGCAGCGCCGATGGCCGGGTGCTGCGCAGCTATCCGCTGGATGATTTCCGCAAGGCGGCCGATTCACCGATCGAACAGATCCGCTTCGATGCCCATGGCAAGGCGTGGGTCATGGGTGAAATGGGCATCTGGCGCGAGCAGGCGGGGCGCTTCGAGGCGGTGCCAGGGGTATCCAGCGGGCTGATCTTCGACCTGGTGTGGGTCGACCCGCAGCAGCTGTGGCTGGCCCGGCAGGGCGCGCTCGAACGCTACCAGTGGGATGGCATGAGCCTGCGCCTGATCCAGCGCGTTGATGGAAGTGCCGGCGTGCCGCCGGTGAGCATGGGCGGCCTGGCATTGGCCGACGACGGCCGGGTGTGGGCGACCACGCCGCGCGGCCTGTTGCGCTGGGATCCCAAGGCGCGGCGACTGCAACTGTTCAATGAACGCGATGGCCTGTCCGATGCCGAATTCACCAGCCGGCCTCCGGCAGTGAATGCCGATGGCCGCGTGCTCGCCGTCGCCCAGACCGGCCTGGTTGCCTTCGACGTGAATGCCGTTGACGTCGCGCTGCCGGCGTCGTCGCTGGTGATTGCCGAGGTACGCGTGCGCCGCGATGACGCACGCGGCTGGCAGCCACTGCCCGATACCGGCACCCTGTTGCTTGGGCCGGATGATCGTGACCTGCAGATCGACGCACGCCTGTTGTCGTATGCCAATCCACAGGGCAACCGCTACCGCTTCCGGGTGCGCGGCTATGACCAGGACTGGGTGGAACAGGGCGGTGACGGCCAACGTACGCTTTCACGGCTGCCCACCGGCAGCTACGTCATCGAAGTGCAGGCGGCCACCGCCAACGGCGCATGGACGCCTTCGCAGCAGTTGAAGGTGAAGGTGCTGCCGCCGTGGTGGCGCAGTGGCATGGCGATCTTCGGCTACATCCTGATCGGTTCACTGCTGCTGCTCACCCTGGCCTGGTCGATCAGGGGGCGCTTGCGCCGTCGCCAGCAGTGGCAGTTGACCGTGCACAAGCAGGAACTGGCCGAGCAGGCCTCGCAGGCCAAGAGCCGTTTCCTGGCTACGCTGGGCCATGAGGTACGCACGCCGATGACCGGCGTGCTGGGCATGAGCGAGCTGCTGCTGGCCACGCCGCTGGACCCGGTGCAGCGCAGCTATGCCGGCTCGATCCAGCAGGCCGGAAGCCACCTGTTGCGGCTGGTCAATGATGCGTTGGACCTCGCCCGTATCGAGGCCGGCCGGCTGGAGCTGGACCTGCGTCCGTTCGATCTGGCCGGCCTGCTCGACCAGGTACAGGTGCTGATGCAGCCGATGGCCAGGCAGCGCAGGCTGGATTTCCAGCGTGGCGACGATCCGCCGGGTCCGGTCAGCGTCAGTGGTGACGAGATGCGCGTACGCCAGATCCTGCTCAACCTGCTGGGCAATGCGATCAAGTTCACCGAGCGTGGCCATGTCGGCCTGGCCGTACGCCTGGACGAAAACGGCGGGGGCGTTTGCTTCGAGGTGCACGACAGCGGGCCGGGCATCAACGCCGAGCAGCAGGAGCGCCTGTTCCACCGTTTCGAGCAGGCCGATGGCCCGCGCACGGCCTCGCGCTATGGCGGCAGCGGGCTGGGCCTTGCGATCTGCCAGGAGCTGGCGGTGGCGATGGGCGGGCGCATCGACGTGGAAAGCTCGCCGGGCAAGGGCGCGCGCTTCCGGGTGCGGTTGCCGCTGCCCTGGACGCGGCAGGCGGCCGCTGCCGCAGGTGACGTTCCGGCGCTGCCGGTGCTGCCGCCGCTGCGCATCCTGCTGGTGGAGGACGATGCCACCGTGGCCGAAGTCATCGCCGGCCTGCTGCGCAGCAGGGGGCATGACGTCGTGCACGTGCTGCATGGCCTGGGGGCCTTGTCCGAGATCGCCACCGACGGCTTCGATGTTGGCTTGCTGGACCTTGATCTGCCGGCATTGGACGGCACCGCGATCGCCCGCCAGCTGCGCGCGCTGGGCTATGAGCTGCCGCTGGTGGCGGTGACCGCGCGTTCCGATGCCTATGCCGAGTCGCAGGTCCTCGCTGCGGGGTTCGATGGTTTCCTGCGCAAGCCGGTTACCGGCGACATGCTGGTGGCGGCGATCGTGCAGGCTCGTGCCAAGCGACAGGACATGGTCTGAAGGCGTCGGAGCCAGGCGTGAACGACGCGACTTTCGGTTTACCATGCCGACGCCCGCAGCGCGGGAATCATCAGGGCAGCGTGAGGAGGCAATCGGTGGCGTATCTGCGGGCAGCGATGCTGCTGCTGATCCTCCTGTGCGGCCTGTCACCCGCTGCCGCGCAGCCTGTGCCCCCGAGTCCGCGCCAGGTGACAGTGTTCGACGGCCTGCCGTCCAATACCGTCAACCGCATGGCCGAAGACCGCTACGGCTACCTGTGGATCGCCACCAACGACGGCCTGGCCCGCTACGACGGGCGCAACTACCGGATCTGGCGTTCGGAAGACGGATTGCGCGACAACCGGATCTGGACGGTGCTGGTCGATGCGCGCAACCAGCTCTGGATCGGGACCGAGAATGCCGGCCTGGTGCGGATGTCCGCCGACCGCCGCCAGCTGCACTTCTACGACCGCAGCAGCCAGCCGCTGATGGGGACCAACACGGTCTGGAGCCTGGCGGCCACGCCGGACGGTTCGGTCTGGTTCGGTACCCACGAGGGAGGGTTGTACCGGCTGGACAACCAGGATCGGCTGCAGCGCTTCCTGCCGGAGGCCAACAATCCGCGCAGCCTGCCGTCCGCATCGGTTCCGTATCTGGCAACCCTGGCCGACGGCAGCCTGTGGATTGGTACCAAGCATGGCGTAGCGCGCTGGACCGGGACCGACTTCGAACGTGTCGGCACCGACGTCATCCCCAGCCTGCTGATCAATGGCCTGACCGCCGAGCCCGACGGCAGCCTGTGGATCAGCACGATGGCCGGTGCCACCGTGCGCCGCCCCGACGGTCGCTTCGAGACACCGCCGTGGAAGCTTCCGCAAGGGGAGCAGGTGTTGGGCATGATGCTGCGCGACGAACAGGGCGGCTACTGGCTGGACACCCGGACCGGCCTCGGCCGTGCGGTCGACGGCCAGTACCAGGCCGTGCCGTTGTACAGCGCGGTGGCGCGTGGGCCGGTACGACCGAACTGGACCGGTGCCTACGAAGATCGTGAGGGTGGAATCTGGCTGGCCAGTACCAATGCCGGGCTGTGGCACCTGCTGCCCCGCTGGTGGCAGTTCTCGGTGCTGTCACGCTTGGAGGACGACCCCAGCTCGCTGCGCAACGCCTTCGTCCTGGGCACCAGCCCCTCCAGCAATGGCGGCATCTGGACGGTGGGCGGCCATGGTGCGCTGGACCGGTTCGACCCGAAGACCGGCAAGGTCGAACAGCACCGCACCTGGGTCAATGGCATGCACTGGCTGACCTCGGTGCGCGAGGATCGACGCGGCCAGGTCTGGATCGGTTCGAACGATGCACTGCTGCGCTATGACCCGAAGCTGCGCGATCTGCGCCGCTGGGGGCGTGATGCCGGTGCCGATGCGACCATGGAAGGGGTCATCGAATCGATGATGACCTGTGATGGCGACAGCCTGTGGCTGATGCTGCCGTCCGGCCTGCAGCAGCGCGACCTGGACGGGCGCCTGCGCCGCCAGCTGGACAATGGCCAGCGCGGCCTGCAGCAGGGGCAGCTCAACCTGGATGTCGAGTGCGGGCCGCAGGACCACATCTGGCTGGCCAGCAGCCGCGGCCTGCTGCAGTGGTTGCCGGAAAGCGAGCGCTTCCAGCCGGTACCGGGCGCCCCTGCGACCGCGATCCATGCGCTGCACGTAGGCCGCGATGGCCAGGTGTGGTTGTCCGAGGATGGCCGGCTGTCGCGCTATCGCTGGAGCCAGGGGCGGCTGGAACGGCAGGCGGTGGTCGGCGCCGAGCAGGGCTATCCGGCGATCTCCGCGTCGGGGTTGGTGGTCGACGCGCAGGGCGTGGCGTGGGCCACCAGTGCGCGCGGCCTGGTGCGGATTGGCGCCGACGGCCAGAGCGTGCGCCTGTATGGGGTGCACGATGGCCTGCCCAGCCAGGAATTCCGCGAGCACACCCTGGTGATGTCAGGCGACGGCCACCTGGTGGCGGGAACGCCAGCCGGCGTGGTGGTGTTCGATCCGGAACTGGTGCGGCCATCGGTGCGGCGCGCGCCCCTGGTGATCGAACGGGTCGAGGTGCGCCGCAACGAGCAGGTGCTCGACCTGACCCATGACACGCCGCTGCAGATCGTCGATGGTGATCGCGACCTGCGCATCGTCGCGCGGCTGCTGTCGTTCGCCGATTCGGCCTCCAATACCTATCGCTACCGCCTGGCCGGCTACGATCCGGATTGGGTCGAAGTCGGGCCGGCCGGTGAACGCCTGTTCTCGCGCCTGCCCCCGGGCAGTTATCGGCTGGAAGTGCAGGCACGCTCGGCCGACCATGTCTGGTCGCGGGTACAGAGCCTGGAGTTCCGCGTGCAGCCGCCGTGGTGGCGCAGCCTGTCTGGCTTGCTGGTGCTGGCGTCCATCGCGTTGCTGCTGACCAGCTGGTTCGCCTGGTTGTACCGGCGTCGCCTGCAGCGTCGTCACGCCTACCAGCTGGCGTTGCACAAGCAGGAACTGGCCGAGCAGGCCTCGGCGGCCAAGACCCGTTTCCTGGCCAACCTCGGCCACGAGATCCGCACGCCGATGACCGGCGTGCTGGGCATGAGTGAACTGCTGCTGGCCTCGCCGCTGGACCCGCAGCAGCGAGGCTACACGCAATCGATCCGGCATGCCGGCGAACATCTGCTGCACCTGGTCAACGACGCGCTGGATCTGGCGCGGATCGAATCGGGGCGGCTTGAACTGCAGCACAAACCCTTCGCGCTGAGCTGCCTGCTGCAGGATCTGGCTGCGCTGATGGGACCGCTGGCCGCGCAGAAGGGCCTGCGCTTCACCCTCGACAACCAGCTGCCGCCCGGCCTGCAGGCCACCGGCGATGCGATGCGGGTGCGGCAGATCCTGCTCAACCTGCTCTCGAATGCGGTCAAGTTCACCAGCCGTGGCACCATCACGCTGCACGCGCGCAGCGATGGTGAGCTGCGCGCGCTGCATTTCGAGGTGCGCGACACCGGCCCGGGCATCAGCCAGGAACAGCAGCAGCGCCTGTTCCGGCGCTTCGAGCAGGCCGACGGTGCACGTACCGCCGCACAGTACGGTGGTAGCGGCCTGGGCCTGGCGATCTGCCGCGAACTGGCGCAGGCGATGCAGGGGCGCATCCAGGTGGAAAGCCAGCTGGGCCGCGGCACCTGCTTCGGGGTTACCCTGCCGTTGCCGCTGGTGGTGGATGCCAGTGCCGAAGCCGAGGGCGGAACGCATCGCGAGGAGGCTGCGAACATGCCACCGCTGCGGGTGCTCCTGGTCGAGGACGACGCGACCGTGGCCGACGTGGTGCGCGGCCTGCTGAGCGCACGAGGCCACGAAGTGGTACATGCCGGCCATGCGCTGGCGGCGCTGCGCGAGATCAGTGCCGGCGATTTCGACGTCGGCCTGCTCGATCTGGACCTGCCGGGCCTGAGCGGATTCGAGCTGGCCCAGCACCTGCGCAACCAGGGCTACATGCTGCCGCTGCTGGCGGTGACCGCGCGTAGCGATCCGGACCTGCAGCAACAGGTGGAAGCGGCAGGTATTGGTGGCTTCCTGCGCAAGCCGGTGACCGGGGAACTGCTGGTGGAAGCGATTGCCCGGGTGATGGGCAGGTAGGGACGCGGCAGGGCCTGCGGCCCTGCACCCGCCGGATCAACGTCAACATCAAAAGCGTGCATTCCGTGGAATGGCGGGGTGGGTCCGGTTGCGGGAGACGCCGTAAACCCATCCATGGGGGCTTGGCCGCGGCATCCATGCCGCGGACACTCCCGCAACCGGACCCACCCCGCCTTCGACAGTTTTCTGCGATCTGCAGTAGATCCACGCCATGCGTGGATGAATCTCCATCGAAATCGAATATTTCGAATTGAAACCGAAAAACATCCACGCATGGCGTGGATCTACCGTGTCGACCAAGGTCGACACCTACCAACAGCTAGCGGAATCTCTCAGAGGTGGGGCGGTGTCGGAGTGCGGGGTGTCAGCCGCATGGATGCGGCTGCCAAGCCTACAAGGACGTACTTGCGGCGTCCCCGCACTCCGACACCGCCCCGCCATCCCACGGAATGCCCGCTGTTGCTGTTGCTTCTGAGGTTGCCGGCCAGCGGCCGGCACTACCACGGGTGCAGGGCCGCAGGCCCTGCAAAGAAACCCCTACCCCCGCGGGCGGCTGCGCGAGGGCACCAGTGCGAACGTATCCACCGCCAGCTTCTCGGCATGGTTCAACCACGCACGGATCTCCAGATCATCCACTTCGTGGTCCAGCCCGAAGGACACGTTGATCTTGCCGTTGGCATCAGGCTGTACCCACTGCTGCGCCAATACCACCTTGCGCTGCGAGGACACCGCCTCGATCCAGAAGCCGCGATCCGGGCGCGTGCTTGCCACCAGCTGCAGCATGTACTGGCCGGCGCGGGTACGGCGCCCCTTCTGGGTGATCATGTGTGCCTGGCGCACGCTCGGGCGCGGGCCCTGGAAGGCGTCCAGCGGTGCATCCACCGGGATGCCGCCGCGCAGGTCATTGTCGCGGTAGAGCTTGATGCCGTTGTCGCGGTTGACCAGCAGGGCACACCAGTCGCCGTCGGCCGAGCCGTCCTCGAACGCGGTGCAGCGATCCACGTAGGCCAGGGTGTTGTCCGGGTTCGCGTCATCGAACTGGCGCGAGGTGTTTTCCAGGTACACCGACTTCAGGCCCCAGTCCTTGTCGTACTCCAGCAGCACCGGCGGCTGCACGTGCTGCAGGCCGACCACCACCTGGTCATCGCCATCGATCTTCAGTTCGCGGGTCGGTTCGCCCAGCCACAGTGAACGCGCGAAGGCGAGGTACTGCGGATAGTCGCGGCCTCCCTCGCGGCGTGCGGCCACGCTGGCACTCGGTGTGCGCTTTTCATCCAGCAGCGAACGGCCGAAGCCCATGGTCTGCAGCTTCGGGTCAAGCAGGCTGAGCAGGGTCGCGCCGGAATCGAGCGTCGAACCGTCCTCCACCGCCAGCTGGCGCGGTGCCACGCCGTCGCCGAGGAACAGCAGCAGGTTCTCGCGCTTCTGCTGGGTCAGGATGTGGGTCAGATCGTTGGGCATCGCCAGGTGGTCGGAGGCGATCACGATCAGCGTGTCCTTGCCGTACGGGCTGGCCTGGATGCGCTGCACCAGCTGCGAGATCAGCCGGTCGCTGCACTTGAGCGCGTTGAGCATGTTGATGTTGCCGTACTGGCTCTGGTAGCGCTCGCCCTTGCACGACACCGGCAGGTGGCCGGCGGGATGATGGGTGTCCATCGTAAGCGTGGTCAGCATGAACGGTGAGCCCGCACGCGAGAGCTGTTCGAAGCGCTGGTAGGCGGTGTCCAGCAGCACGTCGTCGTGCACGCCCCAGGCCGAGTAATGGATGCGGCCGATTTTCTTCTGCTGCTTGAACCACGACAGGTCGTGCACTTCATCGAAGCCGTGGCTGGCCAGGAACTGGCCCTTGCCGGCGAACTGGCCGTTGGCGCCGCCCAGGTAATGATTGGTGTAGCCCTGCTGCTTCAGGTAGTCGCCCAGGCACACGGCCTTGGGCAGGAAGCTGCCCATGCGGTCCATGCTGTTCTCGTCGCCCTGCGAGGTGGTCAGCGGCACGCCGCACATCGACGACACCAGGCCGGCAATGGTCCAGCCGCTGCCTTCGGCCGAGGCCAGCCCACGCACGTCCAGCGACTCGGACGCCAGGCGATTGAGGTTGGGCATCAGGCCCGGGAACACGTTCTCGTCCAGGTAGGTGCGCTCCAGGCTTTCGCCGTAGATCCAGACGATGTTGCGCGGGCGCTGCAATGGCTGCGTCGGCACCTGGTATTCGGGTGCGATACGGGCGAAATCGACCGGGCGCAGCTGCTGGTACAGGCGCTGGCCGTCGCGCGCCAGCGGGCTGATCATGATCGTGGCCACCCACACCGCCGCGAAGCCTGCAAACCAGGCAGCACCATGGCCGGGCCGGCGCCAGCGCTTCACCCGCGTGGCAAACAGCGGCAGCAGCGAGACCAGCGCCAGCACGATGAAACCGGCGATGTAGCCCTTGAAGTCGGCGACGCCGGCGCCTTCCATGTCGGCGCCCAGGTGGTACAGGGTGGCGGCATTGAGCCCATCACCGGACAGCTTGTCGATTAACCACCACGCACTGAGTGCAAGCAGCAGCAGCGAGAACGCACCGGCCTTCCACCACACCCACCTGTCGGACGCGAGGAACAACCAGCACAGCAGCAACAACGACAGCAGCAGTATCCAGAGCATAGGCAGCTTCGGCAGTGACGGGGTGGTGGTGATGGACGTCGTACCGACGCGTGTCCATCCGACCGGCGCTGCCACAAGCACATCCACATGACAGGCCGATGACCCGATAGTGCATGCACGAACCTGACTGAAATGTTTGTTGAAATGACGCGCGCGCAATCACGCCCGGAAGGTAAAACGAGCGTGAAAGGCTTCGTTGGATTGCATTAAAAACCGCATGAATACGGCGGTTTCAGTGGATGCGCTAACGGTGGCCGCGTTCCTCGCGTGCCCGCGCGCGACGATCGAACAGCAGTGCGCTGGTCACGATGCCCAGTCCGAGCACCACGCCGATCAACAGCAGGATCAGCGCGATGAGCGGGTAGCCGAACAGATGCCAGCCGGTGTCGATCTTCATCATCATCGCTGCGGCCATGATCAATGCGGCGCTGATGATGCCGGCCGCCACGCGGTTGGCGATCTTCTGCAGGTTCTCCATCAACCGTGACTCTTCCAGGCCGGTCACCTTCATCTGCAGGCGGTTCTCGGCCAGCAGCGCCATGATGTCCGACAGCTTGCGTGGCCCATCGCGCAACAGCTGCTGCAGCTCCATTGCTTCGCTGGCGATGTTGGCGGCCGACAGCGATTTCTTCAGGCGCGCGCGCATCACGTGCTGCAGCTGGCGCTCGACGATGCGGCGCGTATCCAGGTCCGGCGCCAGCAGCCGGCACACCGTTTCCAGGTTGAGCAGCGCCTTGCCCAGCAGGCTCAGCTCCGGTGGCGTGCGCAGGCCGCAGGCTGTGGCGATGCGCACCATGTCCAGCACCACGCGGCCCTCGGAGAAGCTGCCGCTGGCGGCGTAGCGCGCAATCAACTGGCCGGTCTCGCGCAGGTAGCGCTCCTCGTCGAACGCCTCCAGCCGGGTGCTGATGCTGATCAGGTCGTCGGCCACTTCTTCGCCGCGGCCATCCACGGCGGCGAACAGGATCTTCAGCAGCCGCTCGCGCAGGCGCGGCGGCATGTGCGCGACCATGCCCAGGTCGAAGATCGCCAGCCGCCCGTCGGGCATCACCCGCAGGTTGCCCGGGTGCGGATCGGCATGGATCTCGCCGTGCACGAAGATCTGGTCCAGGTAGCCACGGATCAGCGCCGCGGCCAGCGGGTCCATCGATTGCTCGGTGCGGCGCACATCGGGAATCGCGTCCACGCGCACGCCGGTAGCCAGTTCCATGGTCAGCACGCGCTGGCTGCTGTAATCCCACAGCGGTTGCGGAATCCACAGCCGGCGGAATGGCTTGAGATGGCGACCAAACCGGGCCAGGTTCTCGGCCTCGGCGTGGTAGTCCAGCTCCTGCATCAGGGTCTTGGCGAACTCGTTGAGCCAGTCGCGCAGGCGCACGCGGCGACCCACCTGGGTCAGGTGGTCGGCGGCCAGCGCGAAGCTGCGCAGCGCCTCCAGGTCCGAGCGCAGCTGCGCGGCCACCTCGGGCTTCTGTACCTTCACCGCCACCTGCCGGCCATCGTGCAGCACCGCGCGGTGCACCTGCGCGATCGACGCGCAGCCCAGTGGCTCGGCGTCGAACGAAGCGAACAGCTTGTTCACCGGCGCACCCAGTTCCTGCTCGACGATGGCATGGATGCGCTCGACCGGGATCTCGGCCACCTTTTCCTGCATGCGCTCCAGCGCGGTGGCGAATTCCACCGGCACCATGTCCGGGCGGGTGGACAGCATCTGGCCCAGTTTGACGAAGGTCGGTCCCAGGGCTTCCAGGTCGCTGACGAACTGTTCCGGGTTGCCGTCGGCGGGGACGTCGGCTTGGTGGCTGGCGGCGTCCAGGTTCATGCCCGAGAACACCCCCGAATGGCGGTAGCGCATCAGCAGGCGCAGGATCTGGCTGCGCCGGTTCATGCCCTTGACCAGCGGGGGATTGCCATTGGCGGTGGGCGGATTGCTCAAGCGACACTCCCATGCGACAAAGTTGGTAGTGCCGGCCGCTGGCCGGCAATGTCCGGATTCCGCAGTGTCGCCGGGGGGCGGTAGGCACGCGGTGAATCCGACCGCTTCCGCAGCGGCCCCGGTATCGGTCAGAATCCGCTCATTCCCTCACTTGGATGCCCCATGGCCGGTGCCAGCCTGTTCGCCCTGCTCGACGATATCGCCTCCCTGCTGGACGATGTCTCGGTGCTGACCAAGGTCGCGGCGAAGAAAACCGCCGGCGTACTGGGCGACGACCTGGCGCTGAACGCGCAGCAGGTGACCGGGGTCAACGCCAACCGCGAGCTGCCGGTGGTGTGGGCGGTAGCCAAGGGCTCGCTGGTCAACAAGGTGATCCTGGTGCCGGCCGCGCTGGCGATCAGTGCACTGGAGGCGTGGTTGCACAGCCGTGGCTGGAATGTGCCGCTGATCGTGCCGTTGATGATGATCGGTGGCGCCTTCCTGTGCTTTGAAGGCGTGGAGAAACTGGCACACCGCTTCCTGCACTCATCCGATGACGACGCCGAGCGCCAGGCCGAGCGGCGCAAGGCGCTGGCCGACGCACAGGTGGACATGGTGGCGTGGGAGAAGGACAAGGTGAAGGGCGCGATCCGCACCGACTTCATCCTCTCGGCCGAGATCATCGTGTTGACCCTGGGCGTGGTGGCCACCGCGACCTTCACCAACCAGCTGCTGACGCTGGCGGTGGTCGCACTGGCAATGACGATCTTCGTCTACGGACTGGTGGCGGGCATCGTCAAGCTCGATGACGTGGGCCTGTACCTGTCGCGCAAGGGCGGCGCAATTGCGGCGTTCGGTCGCGGCCTGGTCGCCTCTGCACCGTGGCTGATGAAGTTCCTGTCGGTGGCTGGCACCATCGCCATGTTCCTGGTCGGCGGCGGCATCCTGGTGCACAACGTGCCGGCACTGCATCACGCGGTGCAGGCACTTGGCGGCGAGGGCCAGTGGGGCTGGCTGGTCAGTGCGGTCGGCAACATGGTGGTCGGCATCATCGCCGGTGCCATCGTGCTGGCTGCGGTGAGCGGCTTCCAGAAGCTGCGCGGGAAATAAGCGGCGACGGATTCCCCGATAGGGGCCGACCTTGGTCGACGCTTTGTTTCCCGCACGTGCCAACCAAGGTTGGCACCCACCGAAGCGGTTCACGGGCGCCGGGCGCTATCCCGCCTGCACCCGGTTCTTGCCCTGCCGCTTGGCCGCATACAACGCATCATCGGCGCGCCGCAGCAGCGCTTCGGCGTCGTCGCCGGGCTGCCATTGGGCCAACCCCGCACTGAAATGCACCGGCACGCGCCGGTCCTGCACCGTCAGCACGCGGTGCGCCAGCGAACGCTGCAGGCGCTGCACGGTGGCCATGCTGTCGGCGCCCTGGGTTTCCGGCAGCACCAGCACGAACTCGTCTCCGCCCAGCCGAGCGATGCCATCGGTGGCGCGCAGCAGCAGCTTGCATACGGACACCAGGTGCTGCAGCAGCGCATCGCCACCGGCATGGCCATGCGCGTCGTTGGTCTGGTGGAAGTCGTCCAGATCGATCACTGCCACGCCCAGCGGCGAGTTGTTGCGCGCAGCACGCGCCAGCTCGCGTTGCAGCAGTTCTTCCAGCCCGCGGCGGTTCAATGCCTGGGTCAGTGGATCGATGCGGGCAAGGTCACCGGCCGCGCGCAGTTCCTGCTCCAGCTGGGCGATGCGTTGTTCGGCAAGTTCCACTTCCTGACGCGCATTGGCCAGGTGGTCGCGCGCCTGCGCCGCTTGCTGCTGCACCTTGCCGGTGTCGCGCATCACGTCCTGCAGCAGCTGGTTGAGGTCGGCGATGCTGCGCGCTTCGCGCAGCTGCAACGCGTAGCTGCCGATGCGATCGTGGTACTCGCCGGTGCTGGCAGCCATGCCATCCATGCGCTCGATGAACTCGCCCATCAGCCCGCGCATCGCTGCCTTTGAATCGTCGATGCCCTGGCGCAGCAGGCCCTGCTTGTAGATCACTTCGCGCAGCTCGGCGCGGGTGCGCTCGACGGCTTCGGCCTCCAGCGGCCCGTCCAGCAGCTGGCGCACCGCAGCGATCTGGCCCTGCAGCCAGCTGCGGTCGTCCAGCAGTTCGCTCACGTTCTCCAGCAGCAGCGCGAACAGCTCCAGCAGCAGCGCCTGCTGCTCCTGCCAGCTCTCGGCGCGCACGCCGACCTGGTGGCCGAGTTCGCGCACGCCCTGTTCGATCGGCTCCAGTGCGGTGCCCGGCTGCCACTGGCGCAGGCGCATGGCCAGCGCCTGCGCCTGTTCGCGCAGGTCCGGGTCGTGCTGCAGCAGCGCCACCACCGCGCCGCCCAGCAGCAGCCGCAGCTGCTCGGACAAGCGCAGGCTTTCGGGCTGCCCATCCGGTGAATGCTGCTCGATGGTGCGGATGTACTTGTCGATCAACTGCCGCATCGCGCGCCCGTAGCGCGGCCAATCGGCACTGGCCTGCGCCGATTGCAGGCGGTCGCCCATGTCACCGAGTTCGCCGGGCAGGGTGGCCATGCCGTTGGCGAACGCGGCCAGCAGCGGTTCCGGCGCATCGGCGCCGGCAAACAGCTGCTGCAGGGCCACGCCACCGCCGCCCTGCAGCACCACGCGGTCACCCAGCCCGTCATCCACCACCGCGCGCACGCGTGCCGGCGGCCCAAGGGCAGTACCGGGGGCGGGGCGGTGGTCGGGCTGGTCCGTCATGGAGCAAATCCTGGGGCTGGCAGGGACTGGTTCCAGCATATCGGCGCGGCCGCCGACGGCTTGAACGGCTAGGATGGGCGACAGGATGCCGCAGTGGAGGTAGTGATGCGCGTGATGCTGCTGGGGGCGACCGGCCTGGTCGGCGGGCTGGCCCTGCCGATGCTGCTGGACGACCCGCGCTGCCGCGCCGTGGTGGCCCCTTCCCGGCGGGCGCTGACCCTGGCCCACCCGAAGCTGTACGCCCCGCTGCTGCAGTTCGACGCCCTGCCGGAGGCGCCCGACTGGGCGCAGGTGGATGCGGTGATCTGCGCGCTGGGCAGCACGATGGCCCAGGCGGGCAGCCGTGAGGCCTTCCATCGCATCGACCATGACTACCCGCTCGCGTTTGCGCAGCTGGCACGCGGCCAGGGTGCGCGCGCCTTCGTACTGAATTCGGCAGCGGGGGCCAACGCGGGCTCCGCGATCTTCTACAACCGTGTGAAGGGGGAACTGGAGCGCGACCTGCGCGCGCTCGGGTTTGCTTCGCTCACCCTGGTGCGGCCCGGCCTGATTGGCGGGCAGCGGCAGCAGGTGCGCCGTGGCGAGCGCTTCGCCCTGCGGGTGCTGGGCGTGTTGGGGCCGGTGTTGCCGCGGGCGTGGCGGATCAATCCGGCCGAACGGATTGCCAGGGCGCTGGTGGATGCCGCCCTGGCGCCGCCGCCGGGCGAGCATGTGGTGGCATCCAGCGCACTGGTCGGCTGATGTCGCGTGCGCTGCGCCTGACCCAGCTGTTGCAGCTGCTGCGCCGCCATCGGCGGCCGGTGGCCGGGCAGACGTTGGCCGACGCGCTGGGCATCAGCCTGCGCACGCTGTACCGCGATATCGAGACCCTGCGCGAGCAGGGTGCCGACCTGCGCGGGGAAGCCGGCATCGGCTACCAGCTGGCGCCGAGCGATACCCTGCCGCCGATTACCCTGCCACCGGCCGAGATCGACGCGCTGGTGCTGGGCCTGCGCTGGGTCGCGGCCCGTACCGAACCCGCGTTGGCCGAGGCTGCACGCGATGCCCTGGCGCGCATCGCGCATGTATTGCCTGCAGCACGGCGCGAGGCATTGCGTGACAGTGGCCTGCGCGTTGGCCCTTCGCGAACGACGGCCAAGGTGCCCGCCGCGCGCCTGCAGGCCGTGCGCGAGGCGGTCAGTGCGCAGCAGCGCCTCAGGTTCGGTTACGAGGATGCGCATGGCCAGCGCAGCGAACGCATCGTCTGGCCGTTCGCGCTGGCTTACTTCGATGAAGTGCCGATGCTGGCGGCCTGGTGCGAGAGCCGCGAGGACTTCCGCCATTTCCGCCTGGACCGCATCCGCCAGGTGCGCGCGCTGGAGGACCGCTACCTCGTGCCGCGCGCCACCCTGCTGCGGCGCTGGCAGAAGGCGCAGGGCATCACCCCGGACTGGCTGGACCGTTCGTAGCGTCGAGCTTGCTCGACTGCTTCTGTGCTTCGGGGGAGGGCGGCCTTCGCTCTTCGCTCCTGGTAGGGGTCGAGCTTGCTCGACCGCCCTTGATCTTCGCGAACAGCAGTCGAGCAAGCTCGACATCTACCAGGGCAAGGGCAACAGCCGTCGAGCACGCTAGACGCTGCTGACAGAATCTGTCAGCAGGCCGGTACCACCATGAAGCCTCCCAACAACGGAGCTTCCCATGTTCACGCCCAGCACCCTGCTGCAGTACGTGCGCGATGTCGCCGCCAGCGCCTCCTTCTACAGTGGCATTCTCGGCAAACCGCCGGTCGAGCAGTCGCCCGGCTTCGCCCTGTTCCTGCTCGGCGATGGCGCCGCACTGGGGCTGTGGCAGCGCGATGACGTGCAGCCCCCCGTGTCTGCGCAGGCCGGTGCCGCCGAACTGGCGATGGTGGTGGACAACCCGGAGGCTGTGCAGCAGATGCACGATGCATGGCGCGCGCTCGGCGTGCGGATTCTGCAGGCACCGGTGACATTGGAGTTCGGCCACACTTTTGTCGGAGCAGACCCGGATGGCCACCGTCTGCGTGTGTACAGCCGCGCCGAGGGGTTGGTCGCACGCGATTGATTCAGGGAGGGAGCCGGTGCTGGCCGGCTCCTAGATCTGCCCTTGCTTCTGCGCTGCTTCGATGACGATTGAAAATGTCTCGTCGTCTTCCGAATCCCACTCAATGGCCAGCTGGGCCAGCTCTCCGACCACATCGCGGCCGGGATTGCACCGCCTGAGTTCCTTGATGAACTGCCGTATCTGACGGGGCGTCAGTTCACAACCTGGATAATCAAACAGATTGAGCGCGGCATCTGAAGCACGGTCCAGCAGTTCAGGCGCGAGGATGGAGTAGGCTTTGATGTAGCGGGAGAACGGGATATCCGACAGGAAGTTGTCCGTTGCAGTCATGATCGACGCATCATGTGGTGGGTCGCGAACAAATTCCCTCATGACTGCCAGGACGACTTCTACTGACGGCGGTTTCGTCAGGGGCCTGTAGAAGTGGTCGGCGTATGCCCAGCAGCCTTCTTGGGTGACCGCAGCATCCGATAGCGTTGCCAGCGTTGAGATCCAGGCATCAGCGTCCAGTGGCGTAGCCGGTTCGGCGTCTCCTTGTTGATCGGCATTGGGGATGACCGCCCGGACGAGGGGTTCACCGTTGCGCCATGACTGTAAACGTGAATCGATAATCGCGTACACCTGCTCCTGCTTGTCCCACATGGCTTCCGGCGAGGGCATGGCGTCTTGAGGGAACAACGAGAAGAAGTCCGACAAGTAGGGGGCGGCCATGCAGAAGTAGCGAACGGTGAATTCCAACAATTCCGGGTCGAACGCAGCGCCGGGGATTTCGTCCTGGAAGGCAGCTTCGATACATGCCAAGGCATCTGCCGGCGAGGGAGCGGCTGCCACCGTAGAGCCGACCGATGCGTCAAGGAACGCGCGATTTCGGGCGAGCCAGCGCAGGAAGATGATGCTGAGGACCCAGTTCGTGTCCGAGGGGTCCCCATCCCTCGTCAACCGTAAGAAGAAGGGAGAGGCGCGGAAAATATCATCGCCCGCCTTCAGGAATTCTTCGAGTGTGGGCGGTGTCTCGAACATGGGGATTCGACTTTCAAAGAGAGGCCCAATGCTATCGAGCTGCTCTTGGGAATCCATGCAACTATTCTCAAATTGCTCCCTTGCGCTTTCCACCGACCATCGGATAGCCCGCGGATGGGGCGCGACGAAGCAGGCACAAAAAAAAGCCGGGCAATGCCCGGCGTCTTTTCCAGTTCATGTGCCAGCCAACGGTTGGCACCCACCAGTCAGTTTCAAGTGCCAACCAACGGTTGGCACCCACCGACCAGCTGAATCAGCTGGCCAGCGCCAGGTCGTCCATCATCGCGCGCAGGAAGCGGGCAGCTTCACCACCGGTCGCCGCGCGGTGGTCGAAGGTGACCGACAGCGGGATCACCTTGTGCGCTTCCACGCCGCCCATCACCGGGGTCATCTGGTGGCGGGCACGGCCGGCACCGACGATGGCCACGCACGGCGGCACCACGACCGGGGTCGCGTAGCGGCCGGCGAACATGCCGAAGTTGGACAGCGAGATGGTGTAGCCGCTCAGTTCCGAGGCGGCGATCGAGCGCGATTCCACCTGCTCGCGCAGGCGGTTCACGCCTTCGCGGATGCCGCGTGCATCAAGCATGTCGGCATTGCGCAGGGCCGGCACGAACAGGCCGTCGTCGGTGTCCACGGCAATGCCGATGTCCACCTGCGCGTGCAGGGTGCGGGTCAGCGCTTCACCGTCGAACCAGGCGTTCATCGCCGGCACCTTCTGCGCGGCCACCACGATCGAGCGCACCAGGCGCGCGGTGACGTCGTTGCCCGGCAGCCAGGCGTGGATGTCGGCGTCGTCGTTCAGCGTGGTCGGCACGACCTTGCTGTGCGCATCGGCCATCACGCGGGCCATGTTGCGGCGCACGCCCTTCAGCGGTTCCGGCTGGCCCTTGGCAACTACGCCCGGCGGCTGGGTGCGTATCGGCTTGCCGGCGGCGGACAGCGCGGTGCGCGCTTCGCTCTGCACCGGCGCCGACACCTGTGCCGGGGCCGGCGCGGCATAGGCAGCCGCGGCAACCGGTGCCGGGGCGGCGCCGAGCTTGGCGCTGCCATCTGCGGCCGCCTGCTTGACGTCGGCCATGGTCACCGCGCCATCGGCGCCGGTGGCACGCACGCGGGACAGGTCCACGCCCAGCTTGCGCGCGGTGGCACGCACGGCCGGAACGGCCTTGACGCCACCGACGGCCAGCGCCTGCTCGGCGTGCACGGCGTTGGAGCTCTGCATCGCACCGACCACGGTACCGGCGTCATCACGCTCGGCGGCGGCGGGCTTGGCGGCTTCGGTGGCCACCGGTGCGGCAGCCGCCGGCAGCGGCGGCGGCGTCGGTGCGGCGGCAGGCGCGGCGTGGCCGTGGCTGTGGCCGGTGTCCTGGCCATCGGCACGCTGCGGCAGGTTCGGGTCCAGCTCGAAGCTGGCCAGCACCGAACCGGTCGGGATGATGTCGCCGGCGGCGCCGGACAGCTTCAGCACCTTGCCGGAGAACGGCGAGGGCACTTCGACGACGGCCTTGGCGGTCTCCATCGAGACCAGCGGCTCGTCCAGCTTGATCACATCGCCTTCCTTGACGAACCACTCGACGATGGTGGCGTCCGGCAGGCCTTCGCCCAGGTCGGGCAGGTTGAAGTTCTTGGTCTGGCTCATGTGCAGTTCTCTTCCAGCAGTTCCAGTTCGCGGGCCGGCAGCCAGCCCGTCGCGCCATTGGCGCGCTCGGACCACCACCACCCACCGTGTTCGTGATGAAGCTTCACCATCTCGCCGCTTTCCACATCCAGCTCGCGGGCGTCGTAGTCGCACAGCGCTTCGGCGCGACCCTCGTCCAGCAGCTGCAGCCACGCGACGGGCGCCCATCCAGCGCGCCCATCGTTGGTGCGTACCCAGGCAAACGCCGGCCATTCCTCGTCACGAACACCTACTTCGACGATCTGGCCGGTGTGGAACCGGAGCGGGTTGGGATACTGGCTGCGGTAAGCCCCCAGAAGGCGGGCCCGCATGTCAGCCGGCCGCCACCGCGCGCTTGGCCGCAGCCACGATCCGCTCAACGCTCGGCAGGTACTTCATTTCCAGGCGGAACAGCGGAATGTGGGTGTCGTAGCCAGTGACGCGCTCGACCGGAGCCAGCAGGTCGTAGATCGATTCCTCGGCCAGGCGCGCGGCGATCTCGGCGCCGAAGCCCGCGGTCTTCGGGGCCTCCTGCACGATCACGCAGCGGCCGGTCTTGGCCACCGACTCGGCGATGGTGGCGAAGTCCAGCGGACGCAGCGTGGCCACGTCGATCACTTCGGCACTGATGCCTTCGCCGGCCAGCTTGTCGGCCGCTTCCAGCGCCTCCTTCACCTGCGCGCCCCAGGTCACCAGGGTCACGTCGGTGCCGTCGCGCAGCACGAAGCAGACGTCCAGCGGCAAGGCCTCGCCGTCGTTGACGACCACTTCCTTGTACTGGCGGTAGATGCGCTTGGGCTCCATGTAGATCACCGGATCCGGTTCGCGGATCGCGGCCAGCAGCAGGCCATAGGCGCGCTGCGGCGACGACGGCAGCACCACGCGCAGGCCCGGCACGTTGGTGAAGATGGCCTCGTTGGCTTCGCTGTGGTGTTCCGGCGCACGGATGCCGCCGCCCCACGGCACGCGCAGCACCATCGGGCAGTGCAGGCGGCCACGGGTGCGGTAACGCAGGCGGGCGGCGTGGCAGACGATATGGTCGACCATCGGGTACATGAAACCGTCGAACTGGGCTTCGGCCACCGGCTTCATGCCCTGTGCGGCCAGGCCGATGGTCAGGCCGGCGATGGTGGTTTCATCCAGCGGGGTGTCGAGGATGCGCTCGGAGCCGAAGCGCTGCTGCAGGCCGGCGGTGGCACGGAACACGCCGCCGTTGACGCCCACGTCCTCGCCCAGCACCAGCACCGACGGGTCGTGTTCCAGCTCCCAGGCCAGCGCCTGGGTGATGGCTTCGATCAGGGTGATGGGGGTGGTGGTCATGCTCTGTTCTCCGCGCGCGACGGCGGCGCTGTCGGCGGCGTTGGTGTGCGCGCCGGGCGCGCCGTTCTTGATCTCATCCATGGCGCTGCTCCAGGGCGATCGCCTGCGCACGCTGGGCCAGCAGGTCCTGCGGCGGATCGGCGTAGAGGAAATCGAACATCGCCTCGACCGGCTGCACCGGCGTGTTGAGGTACAGGTTCACTTCCTCGTCCACGCGCGTACCGCACTCGGCGACCCAGGCGGTTTCTTCTTCCTCGCTCCAGACGCCGGCGTTGATCAGGTACTTGCGCAGGCGCAGCATCGGCTCGCGCTGCCAGGCATCCTTCACCTCGGCATCGTCGCGGTAGCGGCGCGCGTCATCGGCGGTGGTGTGGTCGGACAGGCGATAGGTCATCAGTTCCAGCACGGTGCCACCGTCGCCGGCCAGCGCACGTTCGCGCGCCTGCTCCATGGCCGCCAGCACTGCAATCAGGTCGTTGCCGTCCACCTGCAGGCAATGCAGGCCGCCGGCCAGGCCCTTTTGCGCCAGCGTCTCGGCACCGGTCTGGGCCGAACGCGGGACCGAGATGGCCCAGCCGTTGTTGACGATGCACAGGATCAGCGGCAGCTTGTAGGCGCCGGCCGAATTCAGTGCCGCGTAGAAGTCGGTCTTGGAACTGCCGCCGTCGCCGCACACGGCCACCGCGATCTGCGGTTCCTTGTTGAGCTTGAACTTCAGCGCGGCACCGGCAGCGTGCAGGCACTGGGTGGAGATCGGCACGCAGAACGGGAAGTCCTTGGCCGCGTTGCCGCCGTAGTCGTTGCCGCGCTCGTCGCCGCCCCAGTACATCAGCACGTCGTGCGGACGCACGCCACGCATGAACATCGCGCCATACTCGCGGTACGAAGGCGCGAACACGTCGTCCTTCTGCATCGCGGCACCGATGCCCACGTGCGCGGCTTCATGGCCCAGGCAGGCGGCGTAGGTGCCGAGCTTGCCGGTGCGCTGCAGCGCGATGGATTTGCTGTCGAACGTACGTACGAACAGCATCTGCTTGAACAGCGGTACCAGGACCTTGGGGTCGCGCAGCGACGCGGGCAGGTCATCGCGGACGAGCTTGCCGTCCACGTCCAGGTACTGCAGGTATTCGATCTTGAATTCAGCGGCAACCGTCATTGCGTACTGCACCTTCGACAGAGAAGTTACAAATGATATGAATCGCCATGTTAAGGAACGCGTACGGAATAGCCTTCCTGCGCCGCAACACGGCGATGCCCTGTTTTACCCCTGCCGGCGGGTGGGGGGCCAATAACAACAACGTATTCAGTCGTTGCTGCAAAGCATCAGAATACGCCTCTGGCTGACTGGCTGCGCAACGGCGTGATCGGTTCCACGCGCAGCCCCGGCATCGGCCGATGCTCCACGGCCAACCGCACGGCCCGGTATGGACCCGGCGGCTGCCAGCGCGGCGGCAACGCGCTACCCTTGCCGCCCCCGATCTGGTCCCGCCCATGTCCGTCGACAACAACCAACGCGATCTCGAAGCCGGCATCCACACCGACCTGCAGGGGCGCCTGACCTATGGCGGCTACCTGCGGCTGGACCAGCTGCTCAGCGCGCAGCAGCCGCTGTCCAGCCCGCCGCATCACGACGAGATGCTCTTCATCATCCAGCACCAGACCTCGGAGCTGTGGCTGAAGCTGCTCGGCCACGAGCTGCGCGCGGCGATCGGCTTCCTGCAGCGCGATGAAGTCTGGCAGTGCCGCAAGGTGCTGGCGCGCAGCAAGCAGGTGCTGCGCCAGCTCACCGAGCAGTGGTCGGTGCTGGAAACGCTGACCCCGTCCGAGTACATGGGTTTCCGCGATGTGCTGGGCCCGTCCTCGGGCTTCCAGTCGCTGCAGTACCGCTACATCGAGTTCCTGCTGGGCAACAAGAACGCGCAGATGCTGCAGGTGTTCGAGCACGACCCGGCCGGGCAGGCGCAGCTGCGCACCGTGCTGGAGGCGCCGAGCCTGTACGAGGAATTCCTGAAGTACCTGGCCCGCTTCGGGCATGCCGTGCCGGCGGTGTACGAAACCCACGACTGGACCCAGCCGCACGTGGCCGACGACGCCCTGCAGCCGGTGTTCGAGCGCATCTACCAGGACACCGACCGCTACTGGCGCGAGTACGCGCTGTGCGAGGACCTGGTGGACCTGGAGACTGCCTTCCAGCTCTGGCGATTCCGTCACATGCGCACGGTGATGCGGGTGATCGGCTTCAAGCGCGGCACCGGCGGCTCGTCCGGGGTGGGCTTCCTCGCCAAGGCGCTGGAGCTGACCTTCTTCCCCGAGCTGTTCCAGGTACGCACCAGCCTGCAGGCGGCGCCCCCGGCCGCATTGGGCTGATCCCCATTCAGCTTGAATCCCGGCCGGCGGCTGGATCGTTTCAGATGCAAGTTCAGCGAGCAGGCGGTGACCTGCCTCAAACGGCGTGTATTTGACGTGAACGCCAGAAGTCGGTGATCCTCGCGCGTTGCTCCACTGCACATCGGACGTGCTCGTCATCCACCGAACCAGGAAACCCGCATGAGCGTAAACGCCACTGCGAACACCCCAGAGCCGGCGCTGCCGGACTTCAAGACCACGCTGGGCCATCCGCGCCCGCTGTGGATGCTGTTCATGACCGAGTTCTGGGAACGCTTTGCGTTCTACGGCATCCGCTGGGCCTTGGTGCTGTACATCGTCTCCCAGTTCTACAACGGCAACGCTGCCGGTGAGGGCGACGCCAGCCGCATCTACGGTGCCTACCTGGCCCTGGTGTACGCCGCGGCGATCTTCGGTGGCTACGTGGCCGACCGGGTACTGGGCTACCAGCGCTCGATCCTGACCGGCGCGATCATCATGGCCGCCGGCCTGTTCATGATCTCGCTGCCGCAGGAGCACATCTTCAAGCTCGGCCTGGCCACCATCATCGTTGGCAACGGCCTGTTCAAGCCGAACATCTCGACCATGGTCGGCAAGCTGTATGGCCTGAAGGACGAGCGTCGCGATTCGGGCTTCACCATCTTCTACATGGGTATCAACATCGGCGCGATGATCGCCCCGGTGCTGACCGAGTACCTGGCCCGCAAGGTCTTCGGTACCTCGGAAATGCCGTCGTACAAGGTCGTGTTCATCGCCTCGGGCGTGGGCATGCTGATCTCGCTGGTGTGGTTCTACATCGGCCGCGCCGGCCTGAAGGGCATCGGTGCACCGCCGGCCGGCGCTGAAGGTTTCGGCCGCATCATCATGGTGCTGGTCGGTGCCGTGGTCGCCATCCCGGTTGCGTACTTCCTGCTGGCCACCGGCGCCACCGCGCTGGCCTGGATCCTGGGCGCGATGTTCACCGCGCTGGCCGTGCTGCTGCTGGTCGAGGGCATCCGCGAGGGCAAGGTGCAGCGCGACCGCGTGATCGCCATGCTGATCATCTTCGCCTTCAACGTGATGTTCTGGATGTTCTTCGAACAGGCCGGCAGCTCGTTCACCTTCCTGGCCGAGAACATCGTCAACCGCCAGATGGGTGACTGGACCTTCCCGACGGCCTGGTTCCAGTCGGTCAACTCGGTGGCCATCATCACCCTGGCGCCGATCATTGCCTGGATCTGGGTGGCCCTGGGCCGCGCCAATCCGTCGATTCCGCGCAAGTTCGGCCTCGGCCTGCTGTTCAACGGCGCCGCCTTCGCCCTGCTGATGTATGCGCTGTCGCAGATGGTCGTGGACGGCAAGATCCCGTTCTGGACCCTGTTCATGGTCTACGTCATCCAGTCGGTGGGTGAGCTGTGCCTGTCGCCGATCGGCCTGTCGATGGTGACCAAGCTGGCTCCGGTGCGCCTGGTCGGCTTCGGCATGGGTGGCTGGTTCCTGTCCACCGGCATCGGCAACAACCTGTCGGGCATCTTCGCCGGTGTGGTCAGTGGTGAAGGCGGCATGACGGTCGAGTCGGCCCTGAAGGGGTATACCTTCGGGTTCTGGGCCCTGATCGGCTCCGGCGTGGTGCTGTTCCTGATCGCCCCGCTGATCAACAAGCTGATGCACGGCGTCAAGTGATGAAGAGAGGGTAGCTGGCATGCGTATGAAGCTCGGTGGTGCAGTGGTGGTGGTCTGTGCGGCGCTGATCGGCGCCTGTTCCCAACCGCAACCGCCTGCCGCCGCCGAGCCGACGCAGCCGCTGGATACCCGGCCCACCGAGCCACCGGTCGCTGACCCCAGCGAACCGGTGGCCTCGGGCAACACCCCGGTGGCGGCGGACATCGCCGCCATCGCCGGGCTCGGCGCGCAGTTCGACCCGGCCCGAGACCCCGCCGACGATCTGGCCACCGCCAAGGTGGAAGCCCAGCGCGGCAAGAAGCGCATCCTGCTCGAGGTCGGCAACGCGGCCTGCGATCGCTGCCAGGCGCTGGACGAGCTGGTGGAAGGCAACGGCGACCTGCGCCGCTTCCGCGACGCCCACTTCGTGTGGGTGAAGGTCAATGCCAGCGACGAACAGCCCAACACCGCCTTCCTCGCCCAGTTCCCGGAAATGGAGCGCGACTACCCGCACCTGCTGGTGCTGGACGCCGACGGCAGCCTGCTGGTGTCGCAGGCCACCGGCGAGCTGCGCCGGGGCGAAGCGTTCCAGCCTGTGCGTGTGAGCGCCTTCCTCAAACAATGGGCCTCTGACCGGTAGTGCCGGCCGCTGGCCGGCAAACGCGGTGGGTGCCGGCCTTGAAGGCGTGGACCTACTGTGGGTGCGGTCACATTCCCTGAATCGCTGACTCAATTTCACGGCGTGGCCGCCGTTACCGGCAAGGACTTCAGTCGACGCTGCGTCGACGCAACCTACCGGAACGCCCCATGCACAGCGACCACGCCGAACGATTGCCCGAAGCTGCCAGCGAACTGGCCGACGCTGGGGCAGGCGACGGCGTGACCCTGCCGCCGCAGGAGGCTTTGCTGGATGACGCCGGCATCGGCGAGGACACCGTCGAACTGGCACCCCCGCGCCACCGCCTGCCGCAGATCGCGCTGCCCGACAACGTGGTGCTCAAGGGCGCGGTGCAGAAGCTGGTCGAGCAGAAATCGCGGCTCGACGCGCTGGCTGCCGAGGGCCAGCTGGCCGGGTTGCTGCCGCCGGAATGGCAGGGCCATGGCGTGCGCGCGATCGAGCTGTCCACCTTCATCCAGGGCGTGCTGCCGTTCCTGCAGCCGGGCGAGCGGGGCGAGACCGCCCCTGCGCGGCTGCCGGTGCGCCACGTGCTGGGCGATGACAGCCGTTGGGGGCTGGATGATGTGTCCGAACCGAAGTCACTGGCCTGGTACCTGGCCAGTGACGAGCGCGCCACCGCCGGCAGCAAGGACGTGGCCGAGGCCTACCTGGTGGGAGCGCTGGGCCTGGCGTGGATGCAGGAAGGGCGCAGCCGCCCCGGCTTCCTGCGTGCGATGGGCCAGGACAGCCTGGCGGCACGGGTGACCATGCTGGGCTACCCGCCGGCCAACGAGCTGGCGCTGTACAGCGTCACCGCGCACGGCCAGCCGCAGATCTGGTGCGTGCATGGCCGTCGCCGCATGCGCCCGCTGGTGGCGCCGTGGCTGAGCGTACCGCTGCTGACCGCTTACGGCGTGCCGGCACCGGTCGCGTGGCCGACCAGCTTCCCGCCGGTGGAGGCGGTTGCCGAACTGCTGGCGACCGCTCGTCTCGGCCGCGCGCTGCCGGAAGTAGATCTGGGCAAGGTGGTGGCGAAGATCGCCGAAGACGCCGCATCCGAAGCCTGGCAGCCGGTCAGCCTGCTGCAGCTCAACACCTGGTCGCCGCGCTGGCACTTCTTCCTGGGCACCTTCGTCGGCCTGCCGTCGCTGCTGCTGGTGGCCGCGGCGCTGGCGCTGCCGGGGGCGGTCGAAGCGGCCACGGTTGCGGCTTCGCTCGGCTTCGCCGGTGGCGCCATCGCCGCGCTGGCGGTGCCGTGGATCCACGCGCGGCGCAAGCACCTGAGCTGATGCATGCGTCTACCGGGGGCTTGGGGGCGCGGTCTGAAGCTGTTGCCGGGCCCGCTCCATGGCGGTCTGCAATCTTTGCTTGAGGACCTCACGAGAGGGCAGAGTGGTCAGGTATTCCGCAACATGGATGCCCGAGCGGTCCAGCTCCAGCAATTCGATCTGGCCGGCTTTCTTCCCTGTGCAGAGGATGATGCCCAACGGCTCCTGCTCGCCGTCCTCACGTTCGTAGCGGTCCAGCCATCGAAGATAGAGTTCCATCTGCCCCTTGTAGGCGGGCTTGAACTCGCCGATCTTCAGTTCGATGGCGATCAGCCTGCGTAGGCGCCGGTTGTAGAACAGAAGGTCCAGGTGGAAGTCATCGCCGTCGATCTGGATGCGTTTCTGGCGGGCGACGAAACTGAAGCCCGTGCCAAGTTCGAGCAGGAAACCCTGCATCTCGCGAAGGATCGCGCTTTCAAGGTCCTGCTCGTCCCAGCTGTCCTTCAGACCAAGAAAATCCAGTACGTAGGGATCACGCAGTACCAGCCCCGGAGACAGCGGCTGGTTGCTGCGCAGTGCCGCCAACTCATCGGCGATGGTCTGCTCGGGTTGGCTGGATAGCGCTGTGCGCTCATACAGCATCGAATCGATGCGCTGGCGCAACGTGCGTACACTCCGGCCCTCGGTGGCGGCCATCTGCGCATAGAAGTCGCGCTTGAGAGGATCCGCCAGTGGGATCAGCGCGATGAAGTGCGTCCAGCTCAATTGTCGTATCAGCGATACGACAATCTGCTCGTCTGCAAATGCGGTTGAGAACTGCACCATCCTGCGCAGGCTCTTCTCACCGAAGGATGTGCCGAATTCGGCAGACAGCGCCTTGGCGATCCGGATGAAGGCAAGCTCTCCGTAGCGCGCCCGCTGCCCAGCCATCTGGTCCACATGGATGCGACGCCCGATTCGCCAATACAGCAGGGTCAGTCCGGCGTTGATGGACCTGTGCATCCTACTGCGTGCCTCGCAGATCAGGTCTCTGAGATCGGCCAGCAATTCCTGGCCATGCGGCAGCGTTGAACACGTGTCATCCATGAGGGAGTCCGTGCGATGTGGATCCGTGGCCGGGCTGATACCCGTTGAACGCTTACCGTCAGGCCGCACACACGGATAGTCCAATAGGAGAACTCACTGGACCAGCCCGTTTCGATACACCAGCCTCGCGGAAACGGGCCGTATCGGGCCAATGCGGAAATGCTGGCGGGCGAGGGCGACACTTCAGGACGGGATCTGCGGGAAGTGAATGCGTTCGACGGCCTCGTTTGCAGTCGGCCCGCCGCCCGCTAGAGAGCGGGTCCCGTCAGATCAAAGGGGGAGGACGACAATCGCCCAGCCACTGTTCCGCTACCGGACAGGGCCGGCACCCGTGACTTGGGGCCCAAAACGACTTAATCCCCTCCGTCCCTTTTTCTTTCACACCCCTTCGCCCATCCGCTCCAGGCCGTCGCCGGCCAGGCGCAGGATCAGCTTCTCCAGCACCTGCTCTTCCTCGTCGCTCAGTACCGACATCAGCTTGCGGGTGATCTCGATCACCATCGGCGCGATGGTTTCGTACACCTCGAAGCCGGCCGCCGACAGTGCCAGCACCGAGCGACGACGATCATCGCCGTGGGTCTCGCGCTTGATGAAGCCACGCTCCAGCAGGCGGGCCACGGCGCGGCTGACCGCCACCTTGTCCATCGCCGTGCGGTCGGAGACCTCGCTGGCCGAGGAACCCGGGTACAGCGCCAGGATGGTGATGACCCGCCACTCGGGAATCGCCAGGCCGTAACGATCGCCGTATAGCTTGGCGATGTTGCCGCTGACCCGGTTGGACAGCACGCTCAGCCGGTAGGGCAGGAACTGTTCCAGGTCGAGCAGGACGTGCGAGGCACGCAGGCGGGTCGAGGCGGGTTCGGGGCTCATGTTGCGGTGCACCTTGCTGGTGGTTTCAAGTGTAACTATAAGGGGTAGGTCCAGACCCTGCATTCTCGCCGGGTCGCCACCTGCCCGCACCTGGTTTGTACCGATGCGGTACCGATTCGGAGCCACGCCATGAATACCGCAGTCCCGACCGCCTCGCACCCCAACCCCGGCATGCAGGTCACCACCTTCGAGAACCCGATGGGCATCGACGGCTTCGAGTTCGTCGAATTCGCCGCCCCGGCCGGCCGTGGCCAGGAGCTGCACGAGTACTTCCGGAAGATGGGCTTCAGCGCGGTGCTCAAGCACAAGCAGCGTCCGATTACCGTCTATCGCCAGGGCGACGTCAACTTCCTGGTCAATGAAGACCCCGATTCGTTCGCTGCCGACTTCGCCGAAAAGCATGGTCCGTGCGCCTGCGGCTTCGCCATCCGCTTCAAGAAGCCGGGCCAGGAGGTCTACCAGACCGCGTTGGGCAACGGCGCCGAAGCCATCGCCTTCAAGCCGGACAGCAAGGCAGTCAACGCGCCGGTCATCAAGGGCATCGGCGACTGCATGCTGTACCTGGTCGACCGCTATGGCAGCGCCGGCAGCATCTTCGACGGCGACTACGAGCAGATCGCGGGTACCGACCTGCACCCGGTCGGCTTCGGCCTGACCTTCATCGACCACCTGACCCACAACCTGTACTTCGGCAACATGCAGCAGTGGTCGGACTACTACGAGCGCCTGTTCAACTTCCGCGAGATCCGCTACTTCGACATCAAGGGCCTGAAGACCGGCCTGGTGTCCAAGGCGATGACCGCGCCGGACGGCATCGTGCGCATCCCGCTGAACGAATCGTCCGACCCGAAGAGCCAGATCAATGAATACCTGGACGCGTACAAGGGCGAGGGCATCCAGCACATCGCCTGCTTCACCGAGAACATCTACGAAACCGTCGAAGCGATGCGCGCGCAGGGCGTGGACTTCCTCGACACGCCGGAGACCTACTTCGACGTGATCGACCAGCGCGTGCCGAACCACGGTGAAGACGTCGCGCGCCTGGCGAAGAACAAGATCCTGATCGACGCCGATCCGGAAACCCACCAGCGCAAGCTGCTGCAGATCTTCACCCAGAACTGCATCGGCCCGATCTTCTTCGAAATCATCCAGCGCAAGGGCAACGAAGGCTTCGGCGAAGGCAACTTCACCGCGCTGTTCGAGAGCATCGAGCGCGACCAGATCCGCCGCGGCGTGCTGTAAGGTCTGCAGGCAATGTCGGCCTCCCGCCGACATTGCCTGTCCAAATGGTAGTGCCGGCCGCTGGCCGGCAATCTCTGGAGTTTCCATGTCCACCGCCCTCACCGCCCGCGGCTACCAGTCCGGTTTCGGCAACGAATTCGCCACCGAGGCCGTGGCCGGTGCACTGCCGGTCGGGCAGAACTCGCCGCAGAAGGTGGCCCACGGCCTGTATGCCGAACAGCTGACCGGCACCGCCTTCACCGCGCCACGCGGCAGCAACCGCCGCAGCTGGCTGTACCGGATACGGCCGGCGGTCACCCATGGCGAGTTCACCCCGTTCGCGCAGTCGCAGCTGCAGTGTGATTTCGGTACACAGCCGGCCTCGCCGAACCAGCTGCGCTGGAGCCCGCTGCCGTTGCCGGAGCTGCCGACCGACTTCGTCGAAGGCCTGTACACCATGGGCGGCAACGGCTCGCCCGATGCGCATGCCGGCGTGGGCATCCACCTCTACGCTGCCAACCGCGACATGGTCGGCCGCTACTTCTACGACGCCGATGGCGAGCTGCTGATCGTGCCGCAGCTGGGCGCGCTGCGCCTGCTGACCGAGATGGGCGTGATCGAGATCGAGCCGCAGCAGATCGCGGTGATCCCGCGTGGCGTGCGCTTCCGGGTGGAACTGCCTGACGGCCCGAGCCGCGGCTACATCTGCGAGAACTACGGCGCGCTGCTGAAGCTGCCCGACCTCGGCCCGATCGGCTCCAACGGCCTGGCCAACCCACGCGACTTCGAGACGCCGCACGCGGCGTTCGAGGACGTGGACGGTGATTTCGAACTGATCGCAAAGTTCGACGGCCGCCTGTGGCGGGCCCCGATCGACCATTCGCCGCTGGACGTGGTGGCCTGGCACGGCAATTACGCGCCGTACCGCTACGACCTGCGCCGCTTCAACACCATCGGCTCGATCAGCTATGACCACCCGGATCCGTCGATCTTCCTGGTGCTGCATTCGCCCAGCGACACGCCGGGCACCAGCAACATGGACTTTGCGATCTTCCCGCCGCGCTGGCTGGTGGCGCAGAACACGTTCCGTCCGCCGTGGTTCCACCGCAACATCGCCAGCGAGTTCATGGGCCTGGTACATGGTGCTTACGACGCCAAGGCCGAAGGCTTCGTGCCGGGCGGCGCGTCGCTGCACAACTGCATGAGCGGCCACGGCCCGGATGCGCCGACTTTCGACAAGGCCTCCAATGCCGATCTGTCGAAGGCGGACGTGATCAAGGACACCATGGCCTTCATGTTCGAGACCCGCGCGGTGATCCGGCCGACCGCGCAGGCGCTGGCCGCCGGCCATCGCCAGGGCGATTACCAGCAGTGCTGGAGCGGCCTGCGCAACAATTTCCGGCCGTCCCGCTAGCTTGGTAGGTGCCGACCTTGGTCGGCATGGATCCTGACCGCATCCACGCCATGCGTGGATGATTCCCGCCGGAACCTGTGCTTACGCGGCTTCGGCGAAGGCGTCGCAATGCTCCAGCGGCAGTGCCTCCAGCAGGCGCTGCCGCACACGCTGGCAATAGCCGTCCGAGGTCAGTCCGGGCAGCATCTGCATCGCCGACTGCAGCCGCTGCAGCACTTCGTCTTCCGCACGCGCCTGCTGCAGGTCGCGGAACAGGGCCGCCGCCTGCGGGTGGCGCTGCATTTCCAGGATGCCCAGTACATAGATGCGCGCGGCCACCAGCGAGCGGCGGCGTTCGACCGGCGCCGTGGGCGCTGGTGCGGGTGCGCTGGCCGTGATGGGCGTCGGGGACGGTGGCGCAGCGGGCCGTGCGGCCGGTGCGGCGGGCGCCGGCAGCGGTGCTGTGGTCGGCCCGGTGTCCAGGTAACCGCTCTGCACCAGCTGGATCACCATGGCGGGCGCTTCCTGGCCGAGCAGGTCGGTCAGTTCGGCGACAGTGCGCTGGCCGTCGCACAGGATCAGCAGCCGGCGCTGGCGCATGTCCAGCGGCGCGCGGTGGGCCTGCAGCGCGGTTCGGGCGAGATCGGTCTTGCGCGGTTGCATGGAAGGGACTGGCGAGTCGGTGCAGGCCGAGCCTGAACGAAGGCGATGAAACCGCGATGACAATGCAGCGCCTGCACGCGCATTGCGCTAGCGTGCAGCCACCTTCGTGCCAGGGAACCGCACTGATGAAGCACCTTCCGATTGCTGGTCTGATGCTCCTTTCGCTTACCGCCTGCAACGGTGGCTCCGACAAACAGGGCGCCGCGGGCAGCGGCAGTGACACGCCGGCGGAAACCGCTTCGGCAACCGGGCCGGCACAGTCGGCGGATCCGGATCTGGCCGCCCGCCCCGCCAATGACCTCCGGGCTGACAGCCCAGCGCGCCTGGACGGCTTCGCAGGCGCCAAGCTGGGCGCCAGCATCGCCGAGGTCCGCACGGGATTTGGAACGCCGCTGCAGGGGCTCGGCACCGATGCGGCCGGCAAGCCGCTGCCGGCCGACGACAGCAACGATGGCTGCTACTTCCTGCGTCCGCAGGACGCCGAGGATCCGCGCCTGATGATCGAAGGCCGCAAGCTGGTGCGCTATGACGTGCGCAGCGCCGCGATCATCGCACCGGGCGGCGGCAAGGTCGGCATGACCCTGGGCGAGCTGCAGGTGCTGTACCCCGAGCGCGCCGATGTCGGCCCTGACAAGTACGACGAGAAGGCCCAGCACCTGCGTGTGCGCCCGGCGCAGGAAGGCGATGCGGTGATCGACTTCGCGCTGGGTGCCGACGGCAAGGTCGGCGCATGGCGGGTCGGCAAGACTCCGCAGGTCGATTACGTGGAAGGCTGTGGCTGATCCTTGATCCACGGCCCAGCCACGCGCGCGGGGCCAGCGTAGAATCGCGCCACGACCGCTGGGGGAGTGCTCGATGATCGCCATTGCCATTGCCTGGTTCCTGCTCGGCCTGCTGCTGCTGGCGCTGGGCGGGGACTCCATCGTCAAGGCCGTGTCCGGCCTGGCCCAGCGCTTCGGGGCCAGCCCGTTCACCGCCGGCCTGCTGCTGCTTGGGGTGACCACCTCGTTGCCGGAACTGGCGGTCAACGCGCGGGCGTTGGCGGTCGGCCAACCCGAGTTGGCATTGGGCAATGCAGTCGGCAGCAGCATCGCCAACCTGGGCATGACCCTGGCCCTGGCGGCGATCGCCGCACCGTTGCTGCTGCGCGCGCGCCTGCAGTCGGTGCTGTGGTGGTCGCTGCTGGCGGCTGCTGCGCTGCTGATCCTGTTCGGCCTCGACGGCCGGCTGGTGCGCTGGGAAGGCGGCGTGCTGGTCGCCGGCTTCATCGTCATGCAGGTCGTGCTGCTGCGCCGTGGCCGCCGCGAGAGCGCGGACGTGCAGGCGGCCATCGCCGAATCCGCGCTGAGCCGCACCAGCCTGCCGTTGAACATGCTACGCGTGCTGATTGCCGCATTGACGCTGTACTGGGGCGCACGCCTGGTGGTCGGTGCGGCGGCTGATTTCGGAACCGCGCTGGGCTGGACGCCACTGCTGGTTGGCCTGCTGCCGGTGGCAATCGGCACCGCATTGCCGGAGGTCGCCGCCGCCATCGCGGCCGCGCGTCGCGGTCATGGCGACATGGTGCTGGGGCATGTGCTGGGTTCCAGCGCGGTCAACCTGCTGCTGGTGATCGGCGCGATGGCCATGCTGCAGCCGCTGGCGCTGCCGGCGTCGTTCGTGCGCCTGGAACTGCCGGCGCTGCTGGCGTTCGCCCTGGTGCTGTACCCGATGCTGCGTGGCGACCTGAAGATCAACCGCGGCGAAGGCGCGATCCTGCTGGTCGCGTTCGTCGGCTGGCTGGTGCTGGAAGTGCTGCTGGTGGGCGCACCCTGAGGTAGTGCCGGCCGCTGGCCGGCAACCTCGTTGCCTTACGGAACCTTGCGGTTGCCGGCCAGCGGCCGGCACTACCGGTTCTGCGTGGTCTCTTCTTCCCGCACCGGTTCCGGCGGCGGCATCTGCTCTTCGGCAGCCGGTTCGTTGCCCGGCAGGCTGGGCCGCTTTTCCATCAGCAGCGACAGCGCGGCCTTGGCCATCATGTGCGCGCTGATCGGCGCGGTGATGAACAGGAACACGGTGATCAGCAGCTCACGCGGCTGCGGGTCCTGGCCGAGGAAGATGTGGTAGCACACCGAACACACCAGCACGCAGCCCACGCCCAGCGTGCTGGCCTTGGTGGGGGCATGCAGGCGCTTGAAGAACGTGGACAGCTTCACCAGGCCCAGTGCCCCGACCAGGATGAAGAAGCAGCCGAACAGCAGCAGGATCGACAGGCCGATCTGGATCGCGGTGATCATTCGACGATGTCCCGGCGCAGCACGAACTTGCTCAGCACCACGGTGCTGCCGAAGCCGAGCATGGCGATGACCAGCGCGGCTTCGAAGTAGATCGCGGAGTTCAGGTACATGCCGAACAGCATCAGCTCGGCGATGGCGGTCACCGACAGGGTGTCCAGCGCCAGGATGCGGTCGGGCACGGTCGGGCCGCGCAGCAGGCGCCAGGTGGCCAGCAGCATGGCCAGGCCGACCACGTGCATGCACACCACCAGCGTGGTCTGGATGATCTGGAATCCAGTCATGGGAAGATCTCCATCAACGGGGCTTCGTAACGTCGCTTGATCGTGTCGATCAGGTCCTGCGGATCCTCCAGGTGCAGCACATGCACCATCAGGAACCTGCGGTCGTCGCTGAGCACGGCCGAGACCGTGCCCGGGGTCAGCGTGATCATGCTGGTCAGTGCGGCGATACCGTGGATGTTGGCGATGTCCAGCGGCAGCCAGATGAAGCCCGGGCGGATGTTCTTCTCCGGGCCCAGCACCTGGGTGGCCACGCGGATGTTGGACATCAGGATGTCCCACAGGGTCACGCACAGCAGTTTCGGCAGCGGTCGCAACGTGCCGATGCGGGCGAACTCGCGGTCCAGGCGTGCGGCGAACAGGGGCACCACCACGCCCAGCACCAGCCCCAGCACGATCTGGCCGACGGTGAAGCTGTCGGACATCAGCAGCCAGAACGCCACCACCATGATGCTGAGCATCGGCGAGGGAATGATGCGGCGGAACAGGGAGCGCTGGGCGGTCATGGCTGGCGGATCTCCGGCGTGGTCGCACGCAGCTGCTGCACGTACTCGCTGGGGTGCAGCAGCTGTGCGGCAGTGGCGTCGGTGTAGCGCATCAGCGGTGCGGCGGCCAGGGTCATGCCGATGCCGTAGGCCAGCAGGATGCAGGCGGCATACAGCTCGACCCGGCGCAGCCGTGCCTTGCGTGGCGGCGGCGCTTGCGGATCGACCGGCGGCACGCGCCAGAACAGGCGGATGCCGCCGCGGGTCAGGCCCATGATCACCAGCAGGCTGCTGACCAGCACCGCGGTCCACACCGGGCCGGTGTACTGCGCCGGCATGCCGGCCAGCAGCGCGGCCTTGGCCAGGAAGCCGGACAGTGGCGGCAGGCCGGCCACCGACACCGCGCCAATCAGGAACAGCACCGCCGGGGTTTCCTTGCCCGGCATCGGCGCGACCACTTCCTTGCGGTCGCTGGCGCCACCGCGGCGGCGGCGGATCAGGTCGGCAATCAGGAACAGCGCGGCGGCCACGAAGCTGCTGTGCGGCAGGTAGTACAGGCCAGCGGAGAGCACCTGTGGCGTACCCACGGCGAAGGCGATGAACAGCGTGGCCGCCGAGACGATCACCAGGTACGAGATCAGCACGCGCAGGCGGGTCGCGGCCAATGCACCGAGGCCACCGAGCACCAGCGTCGCCACGCCGGCCCACAGCAGCCAGTCGCGGCCGTAGCCGGCCATCGCACCGGCGTCGTCGCCGAACCACAGCATCTGGATGCGCAGCACCGCGTACAGGCCGACCTTGGTCATGATCGCGAACAGCGCCGCCACCGCCGCTGGTGCACGCGAATAGGCTTCCGGCAGCCACAGGTAGAGCGGCATCAGCGCGGCCTTGGCGCAGAACACCAGCAGCAACAAGCCCATCGTCGCCTTGACCAGGGTCAGCTGCGCCGGCGGCACCTCGGCGATGCGCTGCGACAGCTCGGCCATGTTCAACGAGCCCAGCGAGGCATACAGCAGGCCCAGCGCGATCAGGAACAGGGTCGAGGCGGTGACGTTGAACACCACGTAGTGCAGGCCGATGCGCATGCGCAGGCCACGGCCGCCGCTGAGCAGCAGGCCGTAGGAGGCGATCAGCATCACCTCGAAGAACACGAACAGGTTGAAGATGTCGCCGGTCAGGAACGCGCCGTTGAGGCCGACCAGCTGGAACTGGAACAGCGCATGGAAGTGCGGCGCGCGGCGGTCCCAGCCCGAGCAGGCATGCAGCAGGCAGGGGATGGCCAGCAGCAGGGTGGTCAGCAGCATCCACGCCGACAGCCGGTCGGCCACCAGTGCGATGCCCAGCCGCGACGGCCAGTCGCCCAGCAGGTAGACGTTGATCTCACCGCTGGCGGTGGTGGCGAACAGCAGCCCCACCGCCAGGGCCAGCGCCGACAGCGAGGTCCAGGCCACCGCGCGCTGCACCCTGGGGCCATAGCGGCGGTGTTCGACGAACAGCGACAACGCAGCACCCAACAGCGGAATCAGGATCGGCAGGATCACCAGATGGTTCATGCGCGGTCCTCGCCCTGGCGCGGCGGCATGCCCTCGTCCTGCAGGTCGTCATCCGGCTCGTGGGCGTCCACGTGGTCGCTGTGGTTGTCGCTGCGGCTGCGCATGGCCAGCACGATGCTCACCGCGGTCATCGCAAACGCGATGACGATGGCAGTGAGCACCAGTGCCTGCGGCAGCGGGTCGGTGTAGTTGCCGAGGTGGCTGTCCACGCCCTCCTGCAGCACCGGCGCCTTGCCCAGCACCACGCGGCCACCGGCGAAGATCAGCAGGTTGGTCGCGTAGGACAGGAAGGTCATGCCGAGGATCACATCGAAGCTGCGCGCACGCAGCAGCAGGTAGATGCCGATGGCGGTCAGCACGCCGATCGCGGTGGCCAGGGCCAGTTCCATCAGTGCATCTCTCCGGTGCGTGCCGAACGGCGTTGCAGGTCGATCTCGCCCTTGCGGGCGGTGCGGGTGCGCGACGGTTTGATCGTGCCCATCATCGACAGCATCAGCATGGCGCCGCCGAACACCACCAGGTAGACGCCGATGTCGAAGCCGATCGCACTGGCCAGCGGCACGTCGCCGATCAGCGGCAGGTGCAGATCGAGGTGGCCACTGGTCAGGAACGGCACGCCGAACAGCATCGAGGCGCTGCCGCTGAGCAGGGCGATCAGCAGGCCCATGCCGATGCAGCGGATGTAGTCGAAGCCGAAGCGTGATTCCACCGACGCGGTGCCCTGGATCACGTACTGGATCAGCAGCGGCACCGCCAGCACCAGGCCGGCGATGAAGCCACCGCCCGGCGCGTTGTGGCCGCGCAGGAACAGGAAGATCGACACGGTCAGGGTCAGCGGGAACATGATCTGGGCCAGGTCGGCCGGCACCGGCAGCTTGATCGGCGGGCCGGGCATGATCTGCTCCGGTGCCATCCGCGTGCGCCGCAGCAGCGCATGCACCACCAGCGCTGCGATGCCAAACACGGTGATCTCGCCGAAGGTATCGAAGCCGCGGAAGTCGACCAGGATCACGTTGACCACGTTCTGCCCATACGCCTCGGGCAGCGCCCGGCCCAGCAGCTCGCCGGCCATGGTGTTGGGCGGCAGGGTCATCGCCGAATAGGCCAGCGCGCCGAGGCCGCCACCGGCGAGGATCGCGATCACCGCATCGCGGCGCTTGCGCCAGCGCGGCCGCTCCGGCCCGGATTGCGCGGGCAGGTAGTTCATGCCCAGCAGCATCAGCACCAGGGTGACCATCTCCACCAGCAGCTGGGTCAGGGCCAGGTCGGGCGCGGACAGGAACACGAAGGTCAGCGCCACCATCAGGCCGACGCCGCCGACCAGCAGCACCGCCAGCAGGCGCTGCTTGTAGACGCGCAGGGTGGCCACTGCACAGGCCATCATCACCAGCCACAGCGCCCAGCCCAGCAGCGGGATCGGCTGCGGTGCGGTCCAGTTCGGCGAGGCCGGATTGGCCACGAACGGCGCCGCAGCAACCACGATCGCCACCAGCACCAGGCCCAGCAGCATGCGCTGCAGGCTGCCGTTGGCGATGCCGTTGGTCAGGCGCATGGCCAGCGCGGACACCGCATCCAGCTGTGCATGGAACACGTTGCGACCGGTGCTGACGTTGGTCACGCCGTGCAGGTTGATCAGCTTGCGCAGCCCGAAGTAAAGCGCCACGCCACCGACCACGCCGATCGCGCTCATCGCCAGCGGCAGGTTGAAGCCGTGCCACACCGCCAGGCTGTACTCGGGCATCGCCGGGCCGAGAATCGAGGCAGCGGCGGCGTGCAGCACCGGTGCCACGGTCAGTGCCGGAGCCACGCCCACCGCGATGCAGATCACCACCAGCAGTTCCACCGGCACCTTCATCCAGCGCGGCGGCTCGTGCGGCACGCGATCCAGGTCGTGCGGGCCGGGGCCGAAGAAGGTGTCGTGCACGAAGCGCAGGCTGTAGGCCACGCCGAACACACCGGCCAGCAGCGCGGCGATCGACACCGCCGTACGCATGATGCCTGGGCCGCCCGCGGTGATCGCTTCGGCGAACAGCATTTCCTTGGACAGGAAGCCATTGAGCAGCGGAATGCCGGCCATCGCCAGCGAGGCGATGATCGCCAGCGCACTGGTGAACGGCATCAGCCTGCGCAGCCCGCCCAGCTTGCGCATGTCACGGGTGCCGGTCTCGTGGTCGATGATGCCGGCGGCCATGAACAGCGAGGCCTTGAAGGTGGCGTGGTTGAGGATGTGGAACACGCCGGCCACCACCGCCATCGGCGTGGACAGGCCGAACAGCAGGGTGATCAGGCCCAGGTGGGAAATGGTCGAGTACGCCAGCAGGCCTTTCAGGTCGTGCTGGAAGATCGCGTTCCAGGCGCCGATCAGCAGGGTCAGTGCGCCGATGCCGCTGACCGTGTAGAAGAACAGGTCGCTGCCGGCCAGCGCCGGGTGCAGGCGCGCCAGCAGGAACACGCCGGCCTTCACCATGGTGGCCGAGTGCAGGTAGGCCGAGACCGGGGTCGGTGCCGCCATCGCGTGCGGCAGCCAGAAGTGGAACGGGAACTGCGCACTCTTGGTGAAGATGCCGGCCAGCACCAGGAACAGTGCGTACGGGTACAGCGCGCTGGCGCGGATCTGCTCGCCGGCAGCCAGCACCACGTCCAGGTCGAAGCTGCCGACGATGCGGCCGATCAGCAGTACGCCACCGAGCAGGGCCAGGCCACCGCCGCCGGTGATCACCAGCGCCATGCGCGCGCCCTCGCGGGCGTCCTGGCGGTGCGACCAGAAGCCGATCAGCAGGAACGAGCTGATGCTGGTCATTTCCCAGAAGATCATCAGCAACAGCAGGTTGCCCGACAGCACCATGCCCAGCATGGCGCCCATGAACAGCAGCAGGTAGCAGTAGAAGCGGTGCGCGCTGTCCTGCTGGCTCAGGTAGTAGCGCGCATACAGCACCACCAGCGCGCCGATGCCCAGCACCAGCCCGGCGAACATCCAGGCCAGCCCATCCAAGCGCAGGGTGAAGTCCAGGCCGATCTGCGGCAGCCAAGGCACCATCGTGCGCACCACCTGGCCATCGAGCACGGACGGGGTCAGCCAGCCGAGGATGGCCAGCCCGCCCAACGGCGCCAGCGCCGCCAGCCAGGCAGCAGTCGAGCGCGAACTACGGGGGAAGGCCGCAACGGCCGCTGCCATCAGGAAGGGCAGGGCCAGCAGCAGGGGCAGGCTGGGGAGCATGCAGGGAATCCATGATTCACGAGCAGGTCAGGGAGGATAACAGGCTGCGAAATGTCGCCGAAACCCATCGAACAGCGATCAATTGCATGTAACGTCCGCTGATTCATCTTTTTTGCGGCGCAGCATCACGTTCCTGCATCACCTCCCCGGTTGCCCTCGGGGGACACCCTACGCCCGCGCAGGGAGACCGCAGGCCCTGTCGCACAGGGGCTGCCGTCGACGGGCGGGACGTGGGGAGCGGTTCACCGGCGCAGGCTGGCAGGGCCGCCGTCGAGTGCGGGTGACGGAACCCGCCCGTTCAGGAAACGACGGCCGCTGCCGGCCGCCGGCACCTCAGTAGCGCCAGTCGAGCTTTCGATAGGCCTTGGCCATCACCCAGGCCGGGCCGATCAGCAGGTAGGTCAGGTCGGTCAGGAAGCTGGGCTTGCGGCCCTCGAACTTGTGGCCGATGAACTGCGCGACCCACGCCACCACGAACACGCCCACCGCCAGCCAGAACAGGTTGTGCAGGCCGATCTCGGCCTCCAGCAGGCGGCACAGGCAGCCGAACACGAAGAACTGGATGAGCATGCCGATGCCCAGCGGGCGCGACAGCTTGTTGTAGAAGCACCAGGCGCTGAACATCGCGAACGCCGACCAGATGCCGTACTGGAACCAGGTGATCAGCGGCGGCAGGCACCACAGCAGGGCCACTACCGACCAGAGGATGGCCGGCACCGCCACCACGTGGATGCGCTGGTTGATCACATTGCGGTGGTCGTCGGAGTAGCTGGCGAAGTAGCGGTCGATCGGCCGCGCAAGCTGGGTGGTGGTCTGCATGCTGCGTTGCTTCCTCGGACAACGGTAGTGCCGGCCGCTGGCCGGCAATCCAGAGCATAGCCGAGTTCGCGAGGTTGCCGGCCAGCGGCCAGCACTACCCCAGGCAACCGGCAGTAGAGCCAGGCCATGCCTGGCTGCAGGCTCGCGAGGTTGCCGGCCAGCGGCCGGCACTACCGCATTCAGAACGCCCCCAGCCAGGCCGGCCGGGGGCGCAGGGGGATCAGTCGACGCTGATCCCGGCCAGGCGCTGCAGCGCCTCGGCGTACTTGGCGCGGGTGCGCTCGATGATCCCGGCCGGGATGCTCGGGCCCGGGGCGGTCTTGCCCCAGTCCAGCGTCTCCAGGTAATCACGCACGAACTGCTTGTCGTAGCTCGGCGGGCTGGTGCCCACTTCGTACTCGTCGGCCGGCCAGTAACGCGAGGAATCCGGGGTCAGCATCTCGTCCATGATGTACAGGCGGCCATCGGCATCGGTGCCGAATTCGAACTTGGTGTCGGCCAGGATGATGCCGCGCTCGCGGGCGTAATCGGCGGCGAACTTGTAGATGCGCAGGGTGGCATCACGCACGCGCTCGGCCAGGTCCGCACCCACCTGTTTCACCATCGCATCGAAATCGATGTTCTCGTCATGGTCGCCGACGGCGGCCTTGGTCGAGGGGGTGAAGATCGGCTCGGGCAGCTGCTCGGCCTGGCGCAGGCCGTCGGGCAGGTCGATGCCGCTGACCTTGCCGGTGCGCTGGTAGTCCTTCCAGCCGCTGCCGATCAGGTAGCCGCGGGCGATGGCTTCCACCGGCACCGGCTTCAGCTTGCGGGTGACCACCGCGCGCTTGGCATACAGGGCCGGGTCCACGCCCTCGGGCAGCACGCTGGCCACGTCGATGCCGGTCAGGTGGTTGGGCATCAGGTGCGCGGTCTTGGCGAACCAGAAGTTGGAGACCTGGCAGAGCATCTCGCCCTTGCCCGGGATCGGGTCGGGCAGCACCACGTCGAACGCCGACAGGCGATCGGTGGCCACCATCAGCAGGTACTCGCCCGGCGGGGTTCCGGCTGGCAGCCGCTCGCGCGGGATATCGAACACATCACGCACCTTGCCGCGATGGCGCAAGGGCAGGCCGGGGAGATCGGATTGCAACAGCGTGGTTGGCACGGGCACTCCTGGGGCGTTGTCGATACGGCTGCTGCCCAACGGACCCGGCGGGCCCGCTGACCAGCGGGCGGCCTAGTGTAAAGCGGTCCGGGCCCGCTGTGACGTAAAATGAGCGTCCATTTCGTCGGTCGACCCCGGAGCGCCATGCGCTGGTACGGAAAACTGCTCGGATTCATCGCCGGCGCCCTGCTGTTCCGGCCCAATCCGCTGTTTGGCGCGGTGGTCGGCCTGTTGATCGGCCACGCCTTCGATTCGGACTGGTTCCGCCTGAACAAGGAGAACCCGTACCGGGAGCTGGGGCTGACCTCGGAGGCCACCGATGCCGAGGTCGAGCGCGCCTATCGCAAGCTGATCTCCCAGTACCACCCCGACAAGCTTGGCGGCGCCGCCCCCGAGCTGCAGCAGCAGGCCGAGCAGAAGTCGCGGCGGATCAATGCCGCGTACGACCGCATCAAGACCCTGCGCAAGCGCTGACCCTCTTTCCCCTCGTTGCAAGGCCCGGCCATGTCCAACTGCCTCATTGCCCCGTCCATCCTGTCCGCCAACTTCGCTCGCCTCGGCGAGGAAGTCGACAACGTCCTCGCCGCCGGCGCCGACTGGGTCCACTTCGACGTGATGGACAACCACTACGTGCCGAACCTGACCATCGGCCCGATGGTCTGCCAGGCCCTGCGCAAGCACGGCGTGACCGCGCCGATCGACGTGCACCTGATGGTCGAGCCGGTGGACCGCATCATTCCGGATTTCGCCGAGGCCGGTGCCACCTACATCAGCTTCCATCCGGAGGCCAGCCGCCACGTGCATCGCACCATCCAGCTGATCCGCTCGCTGGGCTGCAAGCCGGGCATCGTGCTCAATCCGGCCACGCCGGTGGACATCCTCGACTGGGTGCTGGATGACCTGGACCTGGTGCTGCTGATGTCGGTCAACCCGGGCTTCGGCGGCCAGGCCTTCATCCCCTCGGCGCTGGACAAGCTGCGCGTGGTGCGCAAGATGATCGATGCCAGTGGCAAGGACATCCGCCTGGAGATCGACGGCGGCGTGAAGGCCGACAACATCGGCGAGATCGCCGCCGCCGGCGCCGACACCTTCGTCGCCGGTTCGGCCATCTTCAACGCCAAGACCAGTTACCAGGACGTGATCGCGCAGATGCGCGCGAATGTCGCTGCAGCGCGCTGACAAAAAGGGGACGGAGGGGATTAAGCTCGCTTAATTCCCTCCGTCCCCTTTTTTCCGATCATGGCACTGTTGAACATCCGCCCGGCCACCGTGGCCGATGCCGGCCTGATCCTGCATTTCATCCGCGAACTGGCGATCTACGAGAAGGCCGAGCATTCGGTGCAGACCGATGAGATCGGCATCGCCGAGAGCCTGTTCGGTGCCGACGCTACGGCACGCGCGCTGATCTGCGAAGCCGACGGCGAAGCGATCGGCTACGCGGTGTATTTCTACAATTACTCCACCTGGCTGGGCCGCAAGGGCATCTACCTGGAAGACCTGTACGTCAGCCAGGAAAAGCGCGGCGTCGGCGCCGGCAAGGCGCTGCTGAAGTACATCGCGCGCCAGGCGGTGGCCGAAGGCTGCGGGCGCTTCGAATGGTCGGTGCTGGACTGGAACACCCCGGCCATCGAGTTCTATACCGCTGCCGGCGCCAAGCCACAGGACGAGTGGACCGTGTACCGGCTGCAGGGCCAGGCGCTGCACGATTTCGCCAACGGTTGAGGCTCGTGGGGGCAAACCCCAGTTGGGTGGGCGCGGACCCCAGTTGGGTGGGTGCGAACCTTGGTTCGCACTCCCTGTGAACTCCAAAAAAAAAAGACCACGCCAATCACTGGCGTGGCCCTGCTGCATGCGTGGGAGGCTGATCCTGCCTCCATCCATCGTCCCTGCTATGGCCTTCCATTCTCCGGTAGCTGAATGACATCTGCGTGACATTCACTGGGGACAAACAGCGCATTGCTAGCCTGTGCCACCCCCGCACCGGAAGCACTGCATGACCATCCCGCGCTGGCGCCTGATCCTCAACGGAAAATCCGCGGGCAACGACGCGCTGCGCGACGCCGTCGGCCATTGGCGCGGACAGGGCGTGCAGCTGGACGTGCGGGTGACCTGGGAAGAGGGGGATGCCGAACGCTACGTGGCCGAAGCGATCGACCACGGCGTGGACGTGATCGTTGCCGCCGGTGGCGACGGTACGCTCAGCGCGGTGGCGGAAACGCTGGCGCATCGTGAGGAACCTGCCGATGCGCTGCCCTCGCTGGCGCTGATCCCGATGGGGACGGCCAACGATTTCGCCACCTCGGCCGGCATCCCGACCGAACCGAAGGACGCCTTCGCGCTGATCGGGCAGGCGCGGCCGCACGCCATCGATCTGCTGCGCGTGGACGCCGATGGCACGCCCTGGTGGTGCGCCAATCTCGCCAGCGGGGGCTTCGGTACGCAGGTCACCGTGGAGACCGATGCTGGCCTGAAGAAGATGCTGGGTGGGCTGGCCTATGTGATCACCGGCATCGCCAAGCTCGGGCGGATCGAGCCGATCAGTGCGCGCCTGTCGGGCCCCGATTTCGCCTGGGAAGGCGATTTCATCGCACTGGGCATTGGCAACGGTCGCCAGGCCGGTGGCGGCCAGCAGCTGTGCCCGCAGGCACTGATCGACGACGGGTTGCTGGATGTGACGGTACTGCCGGAGCTGGAAGGCGAGGTGACCGCCACGCTGGGCCAGATGCTGAAGTCGGGCACCCAGGCCGCGCTGGAACAGCTGGCCACGCGCGCGCGGCTGCCGTGGCTGCAGCTCGCATCCGAGCGTCCGCTGACGCTCAACCTGGACGGTGAACCGGTGCAGGCCCGCCAGTTCCGCATCGAGTGCGTGCCGGGCAGGGTGCGGATGCATCTGCCGGCCGGCTGCCCGTTGCTGGCCGGGCAGGGCTAGAGCCGGCGGGTAGAGTCGACTGTTAGTCGACTTGCGCGCGCAGCGCGGGTTCTTACGCCGTCGGAACGAAGAGCAGTCGGCTGACAGTCGACGCTAACGGTCGCCGTTGCTGGTCCCAGTGAACGGCCCCGGGCGTCGCGCGGTTCAGTTTCACAGGGTTCCCCTCCCGCCTTTGCTGCGATACAGTCAGTGGGTGTCCAGCCTGACGACCCCGCATACCCTTTCTTCCGCACGCCGTTGGTGGCGATGGTGGCCCGTTGCCGTCGTCCGCCCCCATAACGCTGTGTCCCGGAAGGAAAGTCGTCTTGAACTCGCACGCCCAGTTTCTGCAGCAGGCCGCTGAAGGCCACACCCACATTCCCGTTGTCCGCGAAGTGCTGTCCGACCTGGACACGCCGCTTTCGGTCTATCTGAAGCTCGCCGACGGCCCCAATACCTACCTGTTTGAATCCGTCGAAGGCGGCGAGCGCTTTGGTCGTTACTCGATCATCGGCCTGCCGGCGCGCCGCGTGTACGCCTTCCACGGCCACACGCTGACCGTGCGCGAGGACGGCCAGGTGGTGGAAACCCGCGAAGTGGCCGACCCGTTCGCCGAGGTCGAGGCGCTGCGCAGCGCCCACTCGGTGCCCAAGCTGGACGGCCTGCCGGGCTTCACCGGTGGCCTGGTCGGCTGGTTCGGCTTCGAGTGCATCGGCTACATCGAACCGCGCCTGGCACCGCCGGCCGGCCGCGATGAACTGGGTACCCCGGACATCCTGCTGCTCGATTCCAACGAGCTGGCGGTGTTCGACAACCTCAAGGGCCGCCTGTACCTGATCGTGCATGCCGACCCGCGTGTCGACGGTGCGTTCGAGCAGGCACAGGCGCGCCTGGATGCGCTGACCGCGAAGCTGCGCGCGCCGGGCGCGGGCTATCCGGCGCCGCTCAACAGCGACGTGCTGGACGAATCCGATTTCGTCTCCGGATTCACCCGCGAAGGCTTCGTCGATGCGGTCCAGCGCAGCAAGGAATACATCCGCGCCGGCGACATCTTCCAGGTAGTGCTCAGCCAGCGCCTGAGCGTGCCGTTCAAGGCGCGCCCGGTGGATGTGTACCGCGCGCTGCGTGCACTGAATCCTTCGCCGTACATGTACTTCCTCGATGTCGGCGACCTGCAGGTGGTCGGTTCCTCGCCGGAAATCCTGGTACGCCTGCAACATACTGATGACGGCGTGGGCGAAGTCACCGTGCGTCCGATTGCCGGTACCCGTCCGCGCGGCGCCACCGTCGAGCAGGACCTGGCGCTGGAGGCCGAGCTGCTGGCCGACCCGAAGGAGCGCGCCGAGCACCTGATGCTGATCGACCTCGGCCGCAACGACGCCGGCCGCGTCTCCAAGGCCGGTACCGTGGAAGTGGGCGAGCAGTTCGTGATCGAACGCTACAGCCACGTCATGCACATCGTCAGCGAAGTGACCGGGCAGCTGCAGCCGGGCCTGAGCTATGCCGATGTGCTGCGTGCCACCTTCCCGGCCGGTACGGTCAGCGGTGCGCCGAAGATCCGTGCGCTGGAAGTGATCCGCGAGCTGGAACCGATCAAGCGCAATGTCTACGCCGGCAGCATCGGCTACATCGGCTGGCATGGCGATGCCGATACCGCGATTGCGATCCGCACCGCGGTGATCAAGGACGGCCGCCTGTACGTGCAGGCCGGCGCCGGCATCGTCTACGACTCGGACCCGGACAAGGAATGGGACGAGACGATGAACAAGGGCCGCGCGCTGTTCCGCGCCGTCGCCCAGGCTGCCAAGGGGTTGTAGTTGCTGGGCGCCCTGTTGAGGGCCGGGCCTGTGAATGCCTTTCTTCCGACGATTCGAAGTGCTGTTGTTCCAATCGAACGGAACTCTTTTGACCCGTCCAAAGGTGTGGAGAGCTTCACCATGGCAGTCACATCTGCATCTTCACCTCCCCACGCATCCAGATAGGATGCATCGATGGAACCGGATACGGACACCGACTGGCCTGGTGCTACTGGGGTCAAGTTGGACAGAAGGGCGCCATCGAGCATGTGCGAGGGAAGCGTCAGTTGGCGCTGCGTCCGGTTGTCATGAAGAACAATGTAAGGGCCACCGTAGCGAATGAATTCCAATGGCAGATTGATGGGCGTGTCCTTGACGTTCCTGACGCTGATATCGAAGGCGATTCTGTCGCCATCAAAGATGCAGGGAGTCTGCCCCTTGCAGCTGGCAGTGATTTCAAAGTCAGGATTGCTGTCCGTGGATCGGCTCTTTGCGTTGCTGACGCTGCTCAATCCCATGGCCATGAAAAGCGCTAGTCGACGCATATCACAGGCACCAATCAAGAGTTATCTTTTACATCCTTGCCAACGATGCGAAGCGTCGTTTCACCAATCAGGCGGAACGTGAAGGTTCCGTCCAGTGGTGCGGATATCCTTATCTGCGCTGTGACGTCTGCGGACGAGCCGCCCCATTCCTCAAGCCGTGAGGCATTGATGGATCCAGGCACAGAAACGGACTGTCCTGCCTCTAACAGAGTGAAATCATTCAGCAGCTTCTCGTCCCGCATGCCAGACGGCACGGATTCCGAGTAATTGCGCCTGTTGTCGTGCAGCGTGATGTACGGGCCGCCGCGTCGAATGAACTCCAGTGGGAACTTGATCGTGGTGTTGCTGACATTCTTTACTGTGACGATGAAATCAACATCGTCACGCTCAAAGATGCATCGAGAGCTTCCGGCGCATGCCGCACTTACCTCGAAGTCGGGATTCGAACTCATGGGTTGGGTCTCGGCGCTTGCGCTGCTGCTCAAGAGGATGGCGGCATGGATGATCAACTGATGGCGCATGTTACTGCCCTCCCTATCGCGAGGCTCAGCGAAGTCTGTGCTTCCAGAGCGATCGGCCAAGCGTGCCTTGATTCTGTGGTGGTGGAACCTGAAGTCGACATGATGGTGGCCGTTGGATCAGATTCTGGTTTGATCGCAGGGAGCTGGATGACGGCTTCATCCAGTGTGCCGTCGCTTGCATAGTAACGAAGTGTCCATTCCTCATCTGCGTAGGCGTACTCGTCAGCAATCCCGACACAATGAGCGTACTCGTGAGCAAGGGTCCAAGCGTTGGTATCTTTCCAGACGTTCACTTCCAGGCTCGCAACGTTCTCGTGCACTGAGGTAGCAGCAATATTCACCATATAGTCGTGTCCGCTTGTGACCCAGGCTACCTTGTACCTTATCGGGAAGCTTTTCTCGCCACATGATGGGTCTGTCACTACCAGCCTGAACTTCTCATTCCAGAGTTGCTCAATACCCGCTTCCATGCGCGTCTTCAACGCTGCGACATCAGCTTCCGTGACACTCGGCGGCCGTCTGTCGCGCTGCGGCGCGATCTTGAGCTTTACGATGACTTCAACATCCCCGCCGCTGCGTAGCGGAACGTAGATCCTGAATCGACGCTCAAAGCTGAAGGATCGAGCCGCGCCTCCGGGCCCATAGACTTGATAGTAGCGGCCGTGCGCATTCGCGGAGATCCTGATGCTGTGGTCATCTGCCCAGCAGGCAGCGCGCGCCGGACGATGCCGGCCAAGTGAAGACCCTGTCGTGGAGGTCGCTGGCGCGGGTTGATTTGCGGCGCTTGGTCGGGGCGGTGTTTCGTGCGGAGGTGTGTACGCCGTTCTGGTTGGGGATTCTCCCTGATCCACAAATACCAGGTTCTGCCGCCCCGCAATCAGCCAGCATCCACAACTTGTCCGGTCGCCATGCCGGGCAGCGGCGTTCCCATCCACGATCAGCGTGGCATCGCCGGTAATGATCGTGCCGGGGCCATGCGCCGCACAGATCGTGCGGTCACCTACTCGGGCCATGGGCCGTCCCTCGATATCGGTGAACGGTGAGCCGGTGAGAACGCTGCCGCCACTACTGAGCCTATCGCCCACGACGATGAACAATCGCGCCATCCTGGCGCTCCTGTGCTGCTGGAGAGTGCGAAGGAGGATGAGCGGCCGAGAAAGCCGCCTCAATCGCACTGGCGCGCAACTGCAAGGGCGGTCACATAGGGCCAGGTAGAAGTCTGCAAAACCAGGACGGAGCCCTTTCCGCACCAAGGCAATTGCGTCATGCACGAGGTGGCCCCCGATTCTGCTCCCTGATCAGGCAGATAAATCTCCCCGCCCCGGGGCGTTCGGGATCTGATACGCTTGGGCCCATACACCGCAACGGCGCTTCCAGGCCGCTGCCTCCGGTAATCGCCCCCAGAGTAGTCCGATGACCCGCACCCTGCTGAACAACGTAGCCAAGTGGTGGCGCTTCCAATAGGAAGCGGCAGGTCGTGGCGGTCCCGGACCGCACCTTGCCGCCGTATCGGCGGGCAAGATCCAATAGAACGCTCCCCGGCACGGCGGCTCCCCCCAACAGGAGCTGGTTGATTGCTGCACAAAGCGTACCCCCACAGACTTATGCGACGTTGCGGCCACCTTGAGTGGGCGCCTCGCCCGGCTGTGCGTATTGCCCGCAGCAACGAGCCTCCCGCCGTCCTCACCTGCCGACAAGGAACACCGCATGAAGCTGCTTAGCGCATGGTTGTTGTCGTCCACCCTGGCCCTGATGGCCCCGTCTGCGTGGGCGCAGGCCAACACCATTCCCTCGCAGCCGCACCTGCTGGTGAAGGGTGAGGCGCGCCGCGTGGTGATGCCGGACCGGTTCGGCCTGCAGCTGAACATCGAAGAGACCGACATGGATGCCGATGCCGCGCGGCGCCGCGTGCAGGACAACGTTGCCCGCGTGCTGGCGCTGTTCAAGCAGTACAAGGCGGAGGAAGGCAGCGTGCGTGCGGACAACCTGCGCATTGGTCCTGCAACGCGCTATGAGCAGAGCCGGCAGGTCTTCATCGGTACCCGCGTAGGGCGCCAGCTGCGTGCCAGCTTCGCCAGCGTGAAGGCGATGCAGGACGTGCTGGGTGCGCTGAAGGCCAACGAGAACGTGCAGGTCAGCAGCGTGGCCCCAACCTATTCGGGCGAAGTGGCGCTGCGACGCGAACTCAAGGGCGAGGCGGCGGCGCAGACGCGCGAGTCCGCGCAGGGCCTGGCCAAGGCTTACGGCACGAAGCTGCGCGGCCTGTACAGCATCTCCGATGTGGCGCCGAACTTTGCCTATGGCGTGCAGGCGGGGAACTGGCCTCGCGTCGACGACACGTTCGCGCCGCCCGTGCCGCCCGCGCCGCAGAACAGCATCGAGGCCACCGGTTCGAACATACGCGAGTCGATCGAAGCCGGCCCCATCACCTACACCGAAAACGTGTACGCCATTTTCCTGATAAGCGACGGAACCTGACCATGTTGTGGATGATCGACAACTACGACAGCTTCACCTACAACCTCGTGCAATACCTGCAGACGCTGGGCGCCGAAGTGAAGGTGGTGCGCAACGATGCGATGAGCGTGGATGAGATTGCCGCGCAGAAACCCGAGCGCATCGTCATCTCGCCCGGCCCGTGCACGCCCAACGAAGCGGGCGTGTCGCTGGAACTGATCGAGCGCCTGGGCCCGACCACGCCGATCCTCGGCGTGTGCCTGGGCCACCAGGGCATCGGCCAGGTCTACGGCGGTACGGTCATCCGCGCCGGCAACATCATGCACGGCAAGACCTCGCCGATCCGCCACGAGGGCAAGGGCGTGTTCGCCGGCCTGCCGGACCGCTACCAGGCCACCCGCTACCACTCGCTGGTGGTGGACAAGAACCGCCTGCCGGACTGCCTGGAAGTGACCGCCTGGACAGAGAACGACGACGGCTCGATCGAAGAGATCATGGGCCTGCGCCACCGCCAGTTCCCGGTGGAAGGCGTGCAGTTCCACCCCGAATCCATCCTCACCGAACACGGTCACGCCCTGCTGCGCAATTTCCTGCAGCGGCCGGCGGCCTGATCCAAGGAGCATTCCCATGAGCTTCTCCCCCCAGGAAGCCCTGCAGCGCACCATCGAACACCGCGAAATCTTCTTCGACGAAATGGTCGACCTGATGCGGCAGATCATGCGCGGCGATGTCTCGCCGATGATGACCGCCGCCATCCTCACCGGCCTGCGGGTGAAGAAGGAAACCATCGACGAGATCGCTGCAGCGGCCACCGTGATGCGCGAGTTCGCGCTGGCGGTGCCGGTGGCCGATCCCACCCACCTGGTCGACATCGTCGGCACCGGTGGCGACGGTTCGCACACCTTCAACATCTCCACCTGCGCGATGTTCGTCGCCGCCGCCGCCGGTGCGCGCGTGGCCAAGCACGGCAACCGCAGCGTGTCGTCCAAATCCGGCAGCGCCGATGCGGTGGAAGCGCTGGGCGCGGCCATCGAGCTGCAGCCGGCGCAGGTGGCCGCCGCGATCGAGCAGACCGGCATCGGCTTCATGTTCGCGCCGATCCATCATCCGTCGATGAAGGTGGTCGCGCCGGTACGCCGCGAGATGGGCGTGCGCACCATCTTCAACATCCTCGGCCCGCTGACCAACCCGGCCAGCGCACCGTCGGTGCTGATGGGCGTGTTCCACCCCGATCTGGTGGGTATCCAGGCGCGCGTGCTGCGCGAACTGGGCACCGAGCGCGCCATGGTGGTCTGGGGCCGCGACAACATGGACGAGATCTCGCTGGGTGCCGGCACCCTGGTCGGCGAGCTGCGCGACGGCAAGGTGCGCGAGTACGAGATCCACCCGGAGGACTTCGGCATCGCCATGTCGGCCAGCCGCAACCTGCGTGTGGACAGCCCGGAGCAGTCCATCGCGATGCTGCGCGCGGTACTGGACAACACCCCGGGCCCGGCGCTGGACATCGTCGCCCTGAACGCCGGTGCCGCCCTGTACGTGGCCGGCGTGGCCAGCGACATCGGCGACGGCCTGGCCCGCGCCCGTGCCGCCATCGCCAACGGCAGCGCCCGCCAGCGCCTGCAGCAGTACGTTGACATCACCCGCGCGCTGGTTGCCTGAGCGCGCGGTTCAGCCTGATCCCCTCGATGGCCGATAATGGCCGTCCTCACCGCCCCCGCATTGAACCGACGACGATGAGCGACATCCTGCAGACGATCCTGGCCCGCAAGGCCGAAGAAGTGGCCCAGCGCCGCGCCCAGCGCCCCCTCGAGGAGCTGCAGGCCGCCCTGGCCAGCGCCCCGCCGGTACGTGGCTTCGTGCGCGCGCTGCAGGCCGCGGTGGCCAATGGCGACCCCGCGGTGATCGCCGAGGTGAAGAAGGCCAGCCCGTCCAAGGGCGTGATCCGCCCGGACTTCCGCCCGGCCGACATCGCCGTCAGTTACGAGTTCGGCGGTGCCAGCTGCCTGTCGGTGCTGACCGACGTCGATTTCTTCCAGGGCGCCGACGCCTACCTGCAGCAGGCCCGCGAGGCCTGCACGCTGCCGGTGCTACGCAAGGACTTCGTGATCGACGCCTACCAGGTGTACGAGGCACGCGTGCTGGGCGCCGACTGCATCCTGCTGATCGTTGCGGCGCTGGACGACACCCAGCTGGCCACCCTGTCCGAACTGGCGCTGTCGCTGGGCATGGACGTGCTGGTGGAAGTGCACGACATCGACGAACTGGAGCGCGCGCTGCAGGTGCCGGCGCCGATGATCGGCATCAACAACCGCAACCTGCGCACCTTCGAGGTCTCGCTGCAGACCACGCTGGACATGCAGAACGCCGTGCCGCGCGACCGCCTGCTGGTGACCGAGAGCGGCATCCTCGGCCCGCAGGACGTGGCGCTGATGCGCGACGCCGGCATCCACGCGTTCCTGGTCGGCGAGGCCTTCATGCGCGTGGAAGAGCCGGGCGAGGGCCTGCGTCAGCTATTCTTCGCGGCATGACAACGCACTATCCAACGCCGCGCGGGGATGCGCCGCTGGTGGTCTTCGACTTCGACCACACCCTCTACGACGGCGATTCGGGCACCCACCTGTTCGCCTCGCTGATCAAGCGCAATCCGCTGCGCATGCTGGCCGCGCTGCTGGTCACGCCGATCGCCGGGCCGATGGTGGCGATGCTGCCGACCCGTCGTGCCGGCATTTCGGTCTATGTGTGGATCGGCAGTTTCGGCCTGCACCGGGCGCGCGACTTCAACAAGGTGATTGACGCCTACGTGCTGCGCAATGAGGCGCAGATGCGCGCCAAGCTGTTGCCGCAGGCGCTGGAGGTATTTGCCGCGCACCGCGCCAAGGGCGACCGCGTGGTGGTTGCCACGGGTGCGCCACCCGAGCTGGCGCGCGCGATCCTGGCCTTTGTCGCCCACCAGGACGTGCCGGTGATCGGCACCGAGGTCGGCCCGCGACTGGGCGGGGTCGGCCCGACCCGGCACTGCCACAACGAAGAGAAGATGCGCATGCTGCGCGAGCGCGGCTACGGCGACATCGACATTGCCTATTCCGACAGTACTGCCGACCTGCCGCTGTTGCTGGCCGCCAGGGCGCCGGTGGTGGTGAACCCGAAGCCGGGCAAGGTGGACTTCTTCCGCCGCGTGCTGCCGGCCGGCACTACCGAACGCCGTGCGTGTATCGCAGGGCCATGCCCGGCGAGCGCTCAGCGCGCCAGGTACCCGCTCAGCGCGTGGCCGATCTGGAACAGGCTGATGCCCAGCACCAGCACGCCGACGGCCACCAGCACCCAGCGCTCCTTCAGGCGCTTGACCAGCAGCGCCGCCACCGGCGCGGCCATCATGCCGCCGATCAGCAGGCCGGCCACGATCTGCAGGTGATGCAGCCCCATCGACAGCAGGAACGTTGCTGAAACCGTCAGGGTGACCACGAACTCGGCGGCGTTTACGGTGCCGATGGTGGTGCGCGCCTGGCCGCCGCGGGCGAGCAGGGTGGAGGTGGCCACCGGCCCCCAGCCGCCACCGCCGCTGGCATCCAGGAAGCCGGCCACGAAGCCCAGCACGGGTACCCGCTTGACCTCGCCCTTGGGCATCAGGCGGCCGGCGGCGCGGGCCAGGATGATGATGGCCAGCACCAGCAGGTAGAGATAGATGAGCGGGCGGATCACCTCGCCGGGCAGCTGGGTCAGCCCGTAGGCACCGACTGCGCCGCCTACCGCGCCGGGCAGGGCGAGGCGCAGGAACAAGCGCTTATCGACATTGCCGGCGACCAGATGCGACACACCGGAGGCGCCAGTGGTGAACACCTCGGCGGTGTGGATGGCGGCGCTGGCCTGCGCGGGCGGGATGCCCATGGCCAGCATCACCGACGACGACACCAGGCCGAACGCCATGCCCAGCGCGCCGTCGACCAGCTGGGCGCCGAGGCCGATGAGGATGAACCACCAGAATGCGCTGCTCAGTTCCATGCACCGAGCCTAACGCGCGAAGGAGTGCGGACCAAGGTCCGCACCCACCGGGTGCTCAACGGTCAACGGGTGCCGTACAGCACCACGGTCTTGCCGCGTGCGTGCAGCAGGCCGTCGGTCTGCAGCTTCTTCAGCACGCGGCCGGCCATTTCGCGCGAGCAGCCGACCAGGCGGGCCAGTTCCTGGCGCGAGACGCGCAACTGGCTGCCCTGCGGATGGCTCATCGCCTCCGGCTCCTGCGCCAGGTCGTGCAGGGTGCGCACGATCCGGTCGGTAACGTCCAGGAACGCCAGGCGGCTGGCCTTGCGGCTGGTGTCGAGCAGGCGCTTGGAGATCTGCTGGCCCAGCGCATACAGCAGGCGCGGGGCGTCGGCCGACAGCGGGCCGAGGAACAGCTGGTGCAGGCGTTCGTAGCTGATCTCGGCCAGTTCGCAGGCGGTACGGGTCCGCAGGATCACCTCGCGGCGGTCCGATTCGACGAACAGGCCCATCTCGCCCACGAACTCGCCGGCACCGAAGTAGCCCAGCACAAGCTCGCGATCGTCATCTTCCTCGGCCATGATCGAAACCGAGCCGCTGATGACGTAATACAGGGTTCCCGCCGGGTCACCGGGTCGGAAGACGTCGGTACGGGTGGGATATCGCCGCCTGTGGCTGTGCGCCAGGAAACGATCGATGGTGGCGATATCCAGGGCCAGTGGACTGCTAGCTAGGCGCACGGTTGACACGATAGGGGCGCTCCCTCTGCGCATGAACGGATTCACGGGGTCGATAGCGGAGCTTAACCAGCGCAATTGTTAAGGGCAAACAGTGTGCCAGAACTCTTGCGTCTTCACGTTCCCCCCGGGGGCAGTTTGCCCCATAATTCCCCCTTTCCCTTCTTACACAGGAATCGACCGCCGTGGTCAAGCCGTTGCCTCGCCTGAGGCTGCAGGGTTTCAACAACCTCACCAAGGCGCTGAGCTTCAACATCTATGACGTGTGTTACGCGCGCACCGAAGAGGAGCGTCAGCGTTACATTGAATACATCGATGAAGAGTACAACGCCGACAGGCTGACTCAAATCTTGACCGATGTCGCCGAGATCATCGGCGCCAACATCCTGAACGTGGCCCGCCAGGACTACGACCCGCAGGGTGCCTCGGTGACCATCCTGATCTCTGAAGAGCCGGTGATCGACAAGAAGCAGGCCGGCAAGGAGCTGATCTCCGACGCTGTGGTCGCGCACATGGACAAGAGCCACATCACCGTCCATACCTACCCGGAAACCCATCCGCAGGAAGGTATCGCGACGTTCCGCGCGGACATCGACGTGGCCACCTGTGGCGTCATTTCCCCGCTGAAGGCCCTGAACTACCTGATCGAAAGCCTTGAGTCGGACATCGTGATCATGGACTACCGCGTCCGTGGCTTCACCCGCGATGTGAAGGGCAAGAAGCACTACATCGACCACAAGATCAACTCGATCCAGAACTTCCTGGCCAAGAACATCAAGTCGCGCTACGAGATGTTCGACGTCAACGTCTACCAGGAAAACATCTTCCACACCAAGATGCACCTGAAGGACTTCGACCTGGACCAGTACCTGTTCGAGGAAAAGGCCAAGAACCTGTCGTTCAAGGAACGCATGAAGATCGAAGCGCTGCTCAAGCGCGAGATCGAAGAGCTGTTCCACGGCCGCAACCTGTCCGAGTAAGCCCCACGCGCGATGCCCGCAGGCATCGCCACCCAGGCGGGACGACCCGCCCTGTGGAACCCCTGTACCGCGCAAGCGTCATGGCTCCACGGTGATGTACCGACCCACGGCCCGGTGTGAAAACACCGGGCCGTTTCGTTTTTTCAAAAAAGGTAAGGAGCCCCCACCCATGCCCTGGATCTACCTGCTGCTGGCCGGCCTGTTCGAGATTGGTTTCGCCCTTGGAATGAAGTACTCCGAAGGCTTCAGCAAACCCCTGCCCACCGCTGCCACGGTGGTGTCCGCCCTGATCAGCCTGTACCTGATGAGCCAGGCGATGAAGAGCATCCCGGTTGGCACGGCCTACGCGATCTGGACCGGTATCGGCGCCATGGGCGTGGCGGTGCTGGGCATCTACCTGTTCAACGACAGCGCATCGCCGGCCCGCCTGGCCTGCGTCGGCCTGATCGTGGCCGGGGTGATC